>JAJRQE010000008.1 GCA_024280415.1 Spirochaetota bacterium
ATAAGAGAAAAAACCGGGAGCAATAATATTAAGTAGTTCACCTGTCATCGGTTCTCTTCCTAAAAAAAGAGTTTATTCGGGATTCGAAAAAATCAAGAAGAGGAACCATCAGGATACCCCAAACAAGGGGGGTGAATACAAAAATTGCAACTGCTGTGATTTTAACCATCTGGATGGATCTCCTTTTATCAACAGCATATCATTTCATTCCGGCATAGTACCAGTGATCCACTAGTAAATTCATTATACCTATCAATATAAAAGCTATAATCAGGAACAGACCCCATAATAACGTCCCCCTTTTGAACGGATTACAACAGAGTAATTAGTAGAGTATAAATTTCTTCCAGATGCAGATTTTAAGATCCTGATGAAATCTTAATTCGTAATTTTACCAGTGTGCAGGTAAACTATAAGACGTCTCTCCATGCTTCAGTCATATTATATCTGGGAAAAGTTCTGATATTAAGCCCTGATTTGTCCGAATCCTGATATTTTTCGTAGAAATTGAATATTTCTTTACTCAATTTATTAATAATCTTATTGTATGATTCATCATTTATTAAGTTTCTTATCTCATGCGGATCGATTTCCAGATCAAATAATTGATCTTCATGTTTACCATTTCTCAGAAGAAGTTTATATCTACCACTTCTTACCATCCTGACGTTTCCATACTCACAAAACTGATGTGTTTTCCAATCTGCCATATTAAGATTCCCTTTTTCTTGAGATAACCAGGGATAAAAACTCCTGCCAGGGTAAGATATTCCAGGGAAAGAGTGATTTTTCAAATCAATACCTACACTCTCTAAAATGGTTTGAAAAAGATCTGTATGATCAATAAATTCCTCTCTTTTTATACCATGATTATTTAATTCAGGATCCCTTATCAGCATGGGTACTCGGATGGACTCTTCAACCATGTTCAATGGTAGTGTACCATTCCCTTTTCCCCAGATTCCATGCTGTCCGCAGTTAAGGCCGTGATCGGATGTATATACGATCAATGTTGAATCCAGCTTTTCAAGTGCCTGTAAAGTATCGAGAATTCGTCCAATACTCTCATCAATTTGAGTGACCGCCCCATAATACTGGGCAAGGGCTTCTTTTGGAAAATCTCGTGTTGAATTTGTAGATTCCAGAGCCTGCTCTCCAAATGGATAGGTTTCATAGAGAAATGGTTCATCAAGTCCAATATTTCTATAATGAGAAACCAAGCGCTCAGGATGTCTTGTCCAGGGGCTGTGAGTTGCATAATGCCCAACAAACAGGAAAAAAGGCTTGTCTTCTAATGCTGAGTTCAGAAATTTCACCGCCTCATCAGTAACAACCTGGGTTTTGTACCCCTTAATTGTATCAGGAACTCCGTTCCTGTAATACGTGTGCTCCTCTCCATGTTCCATAGGATACTTGGAGCCAAGAGTAAAACACTCATCATATCCTGCATGTTTTTTCGTTTCCTGGCCCATATGCCACTTTCCCATATATCCAGTATAATAGCCCTCTTTATGAAAAATCTCTCCTATAGTTTTTTCATTCTGAAGCCATTTTTTTTCGTCAATTTCATTAGTATCACTAGAAAGAAAATCGTGAATTCCATGTTGAGAAGATATTCGTCCTGTATGAAAACATGCTCTGGCAGGAGAGCACACAGGGGTAGGTGTAAATGCATTATCAAATTGAATCCCTGTTTCGGCTAAAAAATCAAGATTTGGAGTCATAATGTGGTGATTCCCATAGCTTTTCAGAGCCCATTGAGCATGATCGTCAGTAAGAAAGATCAGAACATTTTTTATGCTTTTACTCATACATATTTTCCTTTATCCAAGTTCAATTTTATTAGTTTTATATGTCGGCTGACATTCGTCTTACGAATGCTCTGTATTCGAACAGCTACTATGATAAGTATTACCAGAGTTGCAACAAATGGAATCATTTGAATAAGGTAGGGTGGAAATCCTGATCGTTGAAGCAGTATTGTAGCCCCATCTGCAAAACTAAAGATAATAGCTCCTACCATTGTTCCCACGGGTGTACTGTTACCAAAGATAGAAGCAGCCATAGCAATAAATCCACGACCGTTGGTAATGTTCTCCGTGAACATTGTCAACTGGCCGAGGGAGAGGTGTGCCCCACCCAGGCCGCAGAAGAAACCTCCCAGAATCAGGGTTATATAACGTATACGGATCATGTTTATTCCGGATGTAACAGCACACATGGGGGATCGACCTCCGGCACGGATAGCAAGCCCGAACCTGCTCTGATAATATAGTTTATGAATAATCCAGACTGTAATTAGAGCCAGATAAACGAGAATTGAGTGTCCAGAAAAAGCCCTCAGAATTGGAATAGAATCCAGAAATGGTATTGTCAGTGATGGTAATCCAATAATTTTGGGAGAAGAAAAAGCACCTCGAACACCAAATAGAAGCTTTAAAAGAAAAGTTGTTAATCCAAGAGCCATAATGTTAATTGCAATACCCACAACAATATTATCTGCTTTAAACTTGAAGTTAAACAGGGCGAAAAGCCAGGCAATCCCTCCCCCTATAATACCAGCAGCAAGGGTCCCTAAAATACCGCTTCCCATATAATAACTGCCAATCACCGCGGTAAAGGCACCGAAGAGCATCATTCCCTCCAGAGCAATATTCAACAACCCTACACGAAATGAAAGCATTCCTGCCAGTCCTGCGAAGATCAGGGGTGGAGATACACGGAGAGTCATTTTCAGTAAAATTTCAATATAGTTAATAAGGGATATCATAATGTAGTCCTCTCTGACATTATTGTCTTCTTAGGTGCAGAGCGAAAAAATAATTTCCTAAGATTGGAGATAAGGGCCTTTCTCTTCTCTTGGGTGATAATATGCTCTGCAGCAAGGAGTAATATGATAATTCCCTGAAGAGAATCTATCAAATCCCTTGAAACTGTGGTTAGAGCTTCCATGCGAATAGCCCCTACTGAGAGTCCCCCGAAAAATATTGCCCCTATAATAATTCCAAAGGGATTTAGATGTCCCAAAAGAGCGACTGTTATCCCTGTAAAAGCATATCCAGGTGAAAATTCGCTGATAAATCTAAGATTAACTCCCAGAGTCTGTTCTGCTCCGGCAAACCCGGCCAGCATGCCACTGATAAACATAACTGAGACCACCTTCTTCCCTGAATCAATTCCAAGGTACCGGGTAAAAGATGGATTCTGTCCAAATCCTCTTAGTTCGTACCCATAGGAAGTTCGGAAGATGAGAAAATAGAGTATAATTGAAGCGACTATCCCGAAAACAAATCCTATATTCAAAACTGAAAATTCATTAAACCTAAGAAACTGTGACGATTCGCTTACTTTATAAGTGGCACCGATATCCAGTTCCCCTTTGAAAGGATATGTGACGAGGTAAGAGGTCAGTAAAATCGCCACATTGTTCAGCATGATTGTAGAAATAACAATATTGATTTTGAGCTTTCCATTCAAATAACCGGGAATAAATCCCCATAGACCGCCGGCAACGAGAGCCCCAATAATAGCCAGGGGTTGAAGTATATACCAGGGTAGTGACCCCAGGTAAATTCCAATCATTGCAGAGGCCATGGCACCCATATACATCTGACCCTCTGCTCCGATATTAAAAACTCCTCCCCGAAAAGCAAAAGCTGCAGCTAATCCTGTAAAGATAAGAGGGGTGGCCCTTGCAAGAGAATTAAAAAGGTTTCCCCAGTTGCCAAAGGCACCAATAAACAGTGCAGTGTAGGCATCAAGTGGAGATGTTCCTGTCAAAATTATAAGAAACGCTCCAAATATCAGTGCTATGGTAATTGTTATAACTGGTTTGACGAATAATTTAAGGTATTTCATTTACTCTCACTTCCGGATAAACCTGCCATGTGTAGTCCAATATCTTCTCTTCTAACTTTTTGTGTATCCACTATAGTCACCAGTTCTCCCTCATACATAACAGCTATTCGGTCACTCAAGGTAAAAATCTCATCCAGGTCAGATGAAATAAGAATAATCCCGGTCCCATTGTTTCTCAGGCGCATCAAATGATTGTGTACAAAACTGATAGCCCCTATATCAATTCCCCTGGTCGGCTCTGCCGCAACAATCAATTTCTGACCAAACATGGTCTCCCTGGCAACGACAACCTTCTGCTGATTACCCCCGGAAAGATTTTCAACCGGGGAGGTAACCAAAGGTACTTTTATGGAGAACTGTTCTACATACTCCTGTGTTTTCTTCAGTACAGCCTGAGGAACAATGCGCTTCAAAATTCCTGTAGCAAAAGGTTCCTTATCGTGATAGCCAGCTACACAATTCTGATCTACTCCCCAGGGGAGGCAAAGTGACTCCCCTTTCCTGTCTTCAGATATATAGCTGATGCCCAAAGACCGGCGATCTTTCCTGTCTGTATCCTTAATACTTTGACCCTTCCAGAGAATATCCCCGGAGGTGATCGGATCCAGTCCGGCAAGTACATCAGACAATTCTTTTTGTCCATTACCAGATACACCTGCAATTCCTAAAATTTCTCCATGTGATACACAGAATGAGATATTTTTTAGTTCCATCTTACCCATCTGCAATTTTGTACTGACATTTTCAAGACTGATTAGTGGATTATGCACGACTTCTTTCCTGGGTAGAATATCTGCAAATCCTGAACCAACCATGTGATATGCCAGTACTTCGATTCCAGTTTTACTTTTTAAAGTGCTATGAACTAATTTCGCCTGCCGCATGACAACAACCTCATCAGCCACCTGCATCACTTCTTTCAGTTTATGCGTAATGAATATAATAGTCTTACCGCTATCTGTCAGAAGTTTCATATTGTTGAAAAACTCTTCAGTTTCCTGAGGAGTCAATACGGCCGTAGGCTCATCCAGAATGATTATATCTGCACCCTTATATAGAATCTTCAGTATTTCGACTTTTTGTTGTGTCCCCATAGGAAGGGAACCAGCCCTCTCCAACAGGGGAATACGGAAATCATACTTACTGCAAAGGTTAGATACAGTTTCCATAGCATGGTTCCAGTCGATCAAGCCTTTTCGAACAGGTTCGTTCCCAAGAATTATATTCTCAAGTACTGTCAACTCAGGTGAGATCATGAAATGCTGATGGACCATACCAATCCCTGCATCAATCGCATCAGCACTCGAATAAAATGTCACAGGTTTACCATTAAGCAGGATCTGCCCTGAATCAGAAACGTACATTCCATACAGAATATTCATCAAAGTAGATTTCCCGGCACCGTTCTCTCCCACAAGGCAAAAAACAGTACCTTTTTTAACGCTGATTGAAACACAATCATTTGCAAGCACACCTGGGAATCGTTTTGTTATATCCCTCATCTCAACGACATATTTCATACTTCAGCACCCTCCTGCCTTTACTATGCAGTCGTTTAAAACTACTGTTTAAATGCGTCAGGGACTATAATTTCGCCAGAAATGATCTGCTTTCTCAGTTTCTCTATAGTTTTTAGGTATTCTCCCGGAATAATATCTTTCGTGTATTTCATTTCACTCAGCCCTACACCTTCTTCTTTCAGTCCATAAGTATGTATACCTGACGAGAGAGAACCATTGACTGAGGCCTTAATAAAATCGTACATAGCCACATCGACCCTTTTCACCATACTGGTCAGTACATTCCCAGGGGCAATATAATCCTGATCCTGATCTACACCAATCGCAAATTTATCAACTTCTTTTGCTGCAGCCAAAACACCTTCTCCAGTCTTTCCTGCAACCTGAAAGACAATATCTGCGTTCTGAGCATACATACTCAAGGCAGATTCTTTTCCCTTTCCAGGATCTCCAAAACTACCTACGAATGTTGAAAGGACTTTTATATTGCTATTAATATATTCTGCTCCTCCAATATATCCCATTTCAAAACGCCGTATCGGAGGTGCATCCACTCCCCCAACAAATCCAATAATTCCTGTTTCGGTCATCATAGCTGCAAGTGCCCCAGCAAGAAATGATCCTTCATGATCTTTGAACTGTGCAGTAGAAACGTTTGAAGCATCAATTGCCACATTAACAGTTGCAAATTGTGTATCTTTATACTTCTTCGATACTATAGTCATGGCATCCTTCATATCAAATCCAATACCGACAACCAAATTATACCCTAGGTCTGCCATTAGCGACAAAGATGATTCATACTCCACCACCGAAGTGGGTTCCAGAACCTTTATTTCAACCCCCAACTCATCGCGAGCTCGTTGAAACCCAATCCAGGCGGCATCGTTAAAAGAACGGTCTCCAAGGCCACCACTTGATGTGATCAACGCTGCTTTGAATTTTTCAGGACCGGAACTTTCGGATTCCTGCTTCCCACTGGAGTAAGCAGGAGTTAATGCAACGATAACCAGTAGAAGTAAAATAGTCATTTTTTTTAGATTCTTCTTCATTTTATTCTCCTTAATAATTTCTCTTAACTTAATGGTACCCCGATAATCAGTATCTAAAAATGCCATGTGTCATCTTTTTCTAAAAAGATTTTTATATATCGTATTCTTCAAGAAAAGCCACTAACCTTTTAAACTGATTACGATTAACATAGATCTTTCTTTTTACTACACTGATAAATTTTCTATTTTTCATTTCCAAAACAAGTCGGTAGATAGTTCGTAGACTCAATCCCAGGTTTTCGGCAAGTTCCTGGCGACTATTTGGCAAAACACTAACTCCAAATTTAATAATGTCTTTCTCCATATGTCGTTCAATATACTGAGCGAGACAATAGATACCCGAATGGGCGAATACAACTCCTGTAGTCAATATAGAGGGGTACATTTGATTGGCAAATATCGCTACAACTTTTCGGAAAGCAGTATTATCTCTATTTAACCAATGAGAAAATTTATCCTTTCTGATTCTCAGTAGAACCGTATCCGACACAGTTTCTACCATTGAGGATGCAATTTCCTTTTCAGCAAAAAACTCCAGAAGTCCGCTAAATCCGATATCTTTTACACTGGCAAACTCATAGATTCTACCATTGTCAAATTCGTTGCTAATACGCAGTCTTCCGGAACATGAAATAAAAATATACCTATTCGGTTCCCCTTTTTTAATAATAATCTTATGGGCAGGCAGTTCCAATATGGTAAACTGACTTAATATCATTTTAGGAGCATTTCGGAAAAGGTCTCGCAACGCTGGTTTTGATTTGATTATTCTATAAATATCCATGTCCATACTGACTCCTTATAATTCTTCATCGATTCAGCCTGGTATTTCACATTAGCCTTGTTCCAGTAACTTGTATTACTTTACTAGATAGGAGTTTACAGATGATCAGTTATAGATGACCACTCAAAATGTTACACTTTACCGGAATAAATGCTTAATTCTATCTTATCAGTAAAATCATGAGATCAGGGAAAAGCTTATAACCTTTCTGAACGTTCCTCATCAAGATCAGGTTCAGGATCTTTCCTTGTTATAAGAAAAACAAAATGATAGGAGTATTTCATTTTAGCAAAACTGTGAAAAAGCTCTTCGTTCTCAGTAGGAATTAATTAGGCAATGGAACGCTTATGATCAAAAACCATTGATCGAGTCAGGAAAAGATCCCCCTTAAGGCTTCTACATATTTATTATAATTTTTATAAACATCATTATAAATTTTTACATTTTCGGGGACAGGAAAACATCCCTGTCAGTATTTAAACTTACATGTTTTTTGATAAGATAGTTAATATCAGAAATTTTACCATCTTTATGATCCAGAGCCCATAAGGCCTGAATTGTACCCCCTAAAGCAGCAGTCTCATTCTGAACTGGCACTACAACTGGCAGATCTAAAATATCTGAAGCAATCTGTCTCCATACAGCGGAATTGGCTCCTCCCCCTATTAATCTTACCTCTTTTATTTCGAAACCAAGATCTCTAAAAGATTCCAGCCCAATGCGCATTCCAAAAATTGCAGATTCAAGAGAAGATCTAAAAATATTTTCTTTTTTAGTATTTGTCATATCCATCGCAACAATACAACCCTTGCCGTTTGGTAGATTTGGGGTACGTTCCCCATTAAAAAGCGGTAGTGTAATAATCCCTTCACTTCCTGCAGGAGCTTTTGAAGCTATTTTATCAAATTCCATCACTCCGTACTCAAAAAGGCTTCGCATTTGCTCCCTGGTAGAGGAAGAAAGCCATGAATATCACCTGAAATAAATAACCAGATAATAACCAAAGCAACACAGCCTCCGAAAAACAAAAGCTGATGGTCTCTACGATCAATGGCAAAAGAAGTAGGAGTTTCACGTACTCATGTATTAAATGTATGGCGAGCCAATGATATAAAACCTCATTTAACTAAAATCTTAAACTTTCGAAAGATCCAAATTTTGAAGAAAAGTTTTGGGATATAATTGGACTTTATTTAGATCCACCAGATAAAGCACTTGTATTTTGCTGTGACGAAAAAACGCAGGTTCAAGCTCTGGAGAGAAGTCAGCCAGGATTACCGCTAAATGTAGGTCATATTAAAACTAAATCACATGATTATTATCGACATGGAACGACCACCCTTTTTGCAGCATTAAATTATCTTGATGGAACTTTAATATCTACATTACTGCAGAAGCATAGAAATGAGGAATGGTTAAATTTTCTTAAACAAATAGATAAAGAAACACCAAAGAATCTGGATTTACATTTGATTGTTGATAATTATTCAGCTCACAAACATAAAAATGTTACAGATTGGCTTGAAAAACATTCCCGGTTCAATATGCATTATACGCCAACAGGTAGTTCCTGGCTGAACCTCGTTGAGAGATTCTTTGCTGATATCACATCTGATGTCATTCGGGATGGGAGCTTCAGCAGTTTAAAGGAACTGGAAAACGTAATTGAAAATTACTTATCAGAGAGAAATCAAAAACCTAGGAGATATGTATAGAAAGCAGAAGGAAAGAAAATCCTTGAAAAATCAACAGAGCTAGAAAAAAATTAGGTTGGGAACCATATTGTGAACTTAATTCAAATTCAGGACAATAGTTACAATAAGGGTCAGGATAACTTTAGTTGTAACCGAACAGTATTCCTGATTTTCTCTGTCCAGGCAAGAACCAATGGCAAATGTTCAGGGCCTACTTTCATCGCACTACCCGGATATCGGGTAACAGTTCCGAATGGTGTCAGTCTTTCGCAGATCCCCTGGATTACATTCAATTCAGTCTGAAATTTCCTGCATTCAGTATTCAACTTCCCCAGATCATGAATATGTGGTACTGGTTTATCATTCTCTATAAGTATTGCTTTTAAGTACTTTTCAGCAGTTTGCTGGCAATGATAAGCTATAATTTCAAAAGGAGGGTTATGAGATTCAGCCAGCAGGTTTGCGGCATCATAATCTCTCTCTGCAAATTCTACCCACTCCTCTGTGCCGCTACGCATTAGACTGCAATTCCTTCAGATTTAATAGTATGCTCTAATGTCCAGGGTTCCCGGCTGCGTTTGTTGAAATTTAATTCGTCAATAACTATTACATCCAGAGCTCTATCAAGATACTTACGAATTTCTGTAGATAACTCAGCAGCAAGTGCAAATGAGTCCTTTTTAATTTCGGGGAAAACTACACAGATATCAATATCACTATCTTTTGATGCAGAATCACTTGCCTCTGATCCAAAGATTATAAACTGTGCATCAGGGTATATTAGTTTAACAGCATTTATTCCATCAATTATTTTTCGATCCATTACAATATGATATATGTAAATGTCCAAGTATGCAACGAAAGGAAAAGTGATTCTTTAGAAGCCGCCACCATAGGTAATTCTCTCAGAATAAGCACCCGGTAATTATTGTACAAAAAATACCTGCAAATTATGACACCCCTCCAATATTGTCAGAAAGAAGCTGCTAGTAAAAAAGCTAGAATTGTACTAAAATGCGGCAATTGTAGATAAATAGAAATAAAACAGACCTTTCCTAATGAAGGTTAACTTGTTGCTATATCACAATTTAGATTAAACGAGACAAAGAGGGACAAAATGAAAACCCATTCTCGTAAAGCGTAGGCCGTGAGTTCAATCTCACCTTTGGCTGTTATAGCAGAAAGAGTTTTGCGGTTACCATGACAGCTGCAGCAAGAACTATTATGGAAAAATACTTTTTAAGTTTATCCCCATGTAGTTTACGGCTTAGAGCAATACCAATTCGAACTCCCACTGCTCCTGCTGCAAGAAGAGCCAGAGCTATGGGAAGGCTTATTTTACCTCCCCCCGAGGAAGTGACTGAAAGACCTTTTTTTATTACAGCAGCCACAGAACCGACAAGAACAACGGCAAGGCTTGTACCCACTGCAAGATGAGGTGCAAGACCTACCCCGAGTACCAGAATAGGAAGAAAAAGAACCCCTCCGCTTACACCCATCAGGCCTGTAAGGACTCCCCCTAAGAATCCAATACCAAACAAACCGATAATTGAGACTCCAATTTGTTCCGACTTTGGAAGATCTGTATTTGGTCCAAATTTTAATTTTTGCAGAAAGGTTACAGGACGGATATCCGACTCTTCATCATAATTCGATTCCCTTGACATAACCCAGGCGATAATAAGAAGAAGAACTACAAAAACGCCCTGCATTATCTTTTCAAAAAGAAGACTGTTTCCCCCTGATATGGAAATGAGAAAGTCCTGAAAGAGATCCCCGGACACAGCTCCGGCTATAGAGCCAAATGAAATATAAATTGCTGCTTTAATTTCAATACTGCCCCTGTGAAAATGCTTTATTACACCGGTTGTGCTTGTTCCTATTATGTAGCAGGTGGCACTCCCTGCTGCAATTTCAAAAGGGATCCCCAATAAAATATTCATTAGAGGAACAAGGAGAAAACCTCCCCCAACACCAAAAACACCCGCAAGAATTCCGATAATAAATCCCATACCAGCCAGAAATAGATATAA
>JAJRQE010000208.1 GCA_024280415.1 Spirochaetota bacterium
CACCATTGAGGTAAATTTCTCCGGATTGTTTTCGTTCATGTCCGGTTAGAATTTTGGCAAGAGTAGATTTTCCAGATCTGTGATCGCCTGTCAATGCATGGATTTCTCCCCTGTAAAGATCAAAATCAACACCATTTAAAGCCGTTATATTATTATATTTATGATGTATGTTACTAAGTTTAAGGCTTTGAACAGACTCCACTATTCAAGTTCCAGATGTTTCATTTTATTATAAAGTGTACGACGATTGATATTTAGTATATCAGCAGCTTTTGTTTTATTGCCATTTGCTTTATTTAATGCATCGAGTATTACTTCTCTGGTCACTTTATCATAAACTGATTTTATATTGCTTCCGGAAAAATCTGCAGTTTTTTTATACTGCATTGGAAGATTTTTGGGAGAGATTTCAGAATCGTCACAGAATATAATGGATCTTTCCATGCAATTTTTTAATTCTCTTATATTCCCAGGCCATGAATGTTCTAAAAATATAGAAATTGTTTCATTTGAAATTGATTTGATGGATTTATCATACTTTTTATTAAAAGCATTAATAAAATAATTTACCAGAGGGAGTATGTCTTCTTTTCGCTCATTTAACGATGGAATTTCCAGATGAACAACAGATAGGCGGTAATAAAGATCTTCTCTGAATTTTCCTTCCCCTACCAGTTGTCTAAGATCTTTATTTGTCGCTGCAATAAAACGTACATCCATTTTTTGTATATTATTTGATCCAAGTTTTTCAAATTCTTTTTCCTGAATAACCCGTAGAAGTTTTGCCTGGGTATTTATACTCATCTCTCCAATTTCGTCAAAAAAAATTGTGCCGCCCTCAGCAATCTCAAATTTACCTTTTCTTATTTCTTTCGCGTCTGTAAAGGCGCCTTTTTCATGACCAAATAGTTCACTTTCCAGAAGTGTTTCGGGAATGGATGCACAATTGATCTTTATATATGGTTTTTCACTTCTGCTGCTCTGTGAGTGGATAATATTAGCAACAAGTTCTTTTCCTGTTCCACTTTCTCCTGTTACAATAACAGGAATATCTGTAGATGCTATTCTATCTACAATTTGCATCATTTCAGCCATCTTTGGATTAACTGATACTATTTCACTATTATTTAAGTTGTTAGTATTTTTCTCTTTTGCTGTTTTTAATTGATTAACTTCTGTAAGGAGTTTTGAAAATTTTATTGGTTTTTCATAAAAATTCTGGGCTCCATACTTCATTGCACTTACAATTGTTTCAACAGAACCAAATCCTGAAATCATTATTACCGGAAGTTCCGGATATTTACTTTTCACCATTTTAATTATATTTATTCCGGAATATCCCGGCATTTTATAGTCTGTAATAACAAGGAATATATTATTATCCTGTAATAATTTTTCTACCTGAAAGCTGTCAGATGTAAATATTGCATTATAGTTATGGGCTTTAAATAGCTTTGACAGTGAATCACACATAGCTGCTTCATCATCAATAATAAGAATTGTTTCCATGAGTAGTATATTAGATTGTGTTTACATAAAACTCAAGCGTTCAAAAACTTCTAAATAGGAGGATCTAAGTGGGAATTAATTTTCCCGTATCTATGAGATTTACGGGGTGCTTTTTTCTCAGATAGTATTGAATCTGTATAAGGTAAATGCTGAAGAACTAAAATAAGGGGAATAAAGGCTTATTTATGTATTAATATGTATTAAAAAGGTAAATGGCATGTTTATTGCTTAATAGAAGTAAAACTATAAGGATGGTCAGGGCTTCGTTCCTGCCTACTTAAGTAACCAAAGGAGAGATTGAATGAAAAGATTTGTAGCTTTAGTATTGGTAATGCTTATTGCACTAAGCTTTACCAGTGTTCTTTTCGCTGCTGGCGCAAAAGAAGATGGTGATGCACCTGTAAAGATCGGGTTTTTAGTAAAAATGCCCGAAGAACCATGGTTCCAGAACGAATGGAAGTTTGCAGAACAGGCTGGTGAGAAGTACGGTTTTGAAGTTGTTAAAATTGGTACGCCTGATGGAGAAAAAGTACTTTCTGCAATTGATAATCTTGCGGCACAAGGTGCTCAGGGTTTTGTAATTTGTACTCCAGATGTAAATCTTGGTCCTGCAATTATGGCAAAAGCCAATGCAGTTGGTCTAAAGGTAATAGCTGTTGATGATAGATTTCTTGGTGCAGATGGTAATCCTATGGAAGATGTTCCATACATGGGAATTTCTGCATACAAAATAGGTCGACAGGTTGGTGACACCATGATGGCTCAGATGAAAGAAAGAGGATGGAAACAGAGTGAAACCGGATTTTTAAGAATTAGTTTTAATGAGCTTCCTACTGCAAAGTCAAGAACTGATGGTATGACTGATGCTCTTGTAGAAGCTGGTTTTGATGAAGCCTTTATTTTTGAGTCCCCTGAAAAAACTACTGATACTGAAGGTGGTTTTAATGCTGCAAATATTACCCTGACAAAAAATCCTAAAATTAAACACTGGATGGTTGGTGGTCTTAATGATGAAGCTGCAATGGGTGGAACAAGAGCTCTGGAAGGCGGAGGATTTGGAGTTGAAGATATAGTTTCTGTAGGAATTGGCGGTAGTGGAACAGCAACTAATGAATTTGCTAAAACTGAAATGACAGGGTTTTATGCAACCGCTTTAATTAGCCCATACAGACATGGATTTGAGACTGCAGAATTGTTGTATAAATGGATTGTAGATGGTGTTAAACCTCCTGCAACTACCTTTACATCTGCTGTAATGATTAACAGAGATAATTACGTAGAAGAATTAGCAAAAAACTAATATCTAAAATTAATTTTAATAAAGGGCTGCAGCTTTCGGGCTGCAGTTTCTTATATACTTTCAGCAGGAGATTAGCGTATTTATGAAACCTTATCTGGAGTTTAAATCAGTAAGAAAGACATTTCCCGGAGTAGTTGCTCTTAATGATGTTTCCTTTCAGGTGGCGGAAGGGAGTGTTCATGGTCTTATTGGAGAAAATGGCGCAGGGAAATCAACACTTCTAAAAATTTTAAGCGGTGCATACTATCCTACAAGGGGTGAAATATTAATTAACAATAAAGTTAGAGATTTTCACAATACCAGAGATGCACTTGATGCCGGAGTGGCAGTTATCTACCAGGAGCTTAATCTTATTCCTGAAATGACAGTTGCAGAAAACCTTCTCCTTGGTCATATGCCTGTAAAGTCGGGTTTTCTCGATAAAAAAGAGATGAATAAAATTGCAGAAGGAGAATTGAAATTTCTTCTGGAAAATATATCCCCGGACACAAAGATAAAGGAACTGTCGATTGGTCAAAGGCAGATGATTGAGATTGGCAAAGCACTGCTGCATAATGCCAGAATTATTGCTTTTGATGAACCTACAAGTTCCCTTTCAAGCAGGGAAATTAAGCAGCTGTATACAATTATTAAAGAACTGAAAGAAACAGG
>JAJRQE010000209.1 GCA_024280415.1 Spirochaetota bacterium
CGAAAATTTCGAGACAGGTCATACCTCTTTTCCCTATCACACATCCTGAGTTAAAAATACTTGGGACAATAATATCTTCACTGTACAGGGAGCTGATTGAATGATCCTTTCCTTTACTGTTAAGATGATTTTCTATCTCCCTTTTACATTTTTTAATTTCTCCCTCAAGTTCAATCCTCTTTCTGTTCCCTCCATTTTGATACTCCCTTAGAAGGAATTCAATCCTGAATTTCAGAGTATCCATTTTGGATCTGGATTCAAACAGAGGCCGGTGGGTATGCCCTATTATAGATACAATCTGCTTATTTCTTGCAAAATCATAAGCCATTTTTTCCACATGGGATTTCTTTGTATTATTATGAGCAACAGAATAGCTCTTTATCCGAAGGGGTACAGCTATAAATTTCATGGAAATTCTCATTAAATCATCAAAAGTATTATATATAAATGAGGCCTGATGCCCATGAAAGATAAACATCTTTTTATCTTTCATGGTGAGAATAAGAGATTTCAATGTGGGACATCCCAACTCTCCCTCTTTATACCCAAAAAGAGCGGAATCATGATTACCGTATATTTTGTACAAACGTTTATTTTCATGGAACTTACAAAAAATATCATAGATATCTTTCCATTGTTTTTTTATTTTCCCAAGATTGTATCTCTGGAGCTCTTCTACATCACCGTTTAGAATAAGGGTATAATTATTTTTATAGTAGTAATTATCTAATGCAGATAGAAATAAATCTGAATTCCGGTGAAAATCATCCATAGATCGGCCATCACCCATGTGAAGATCACTGAAAATTACAATTTTATCCTTTTTGCTTATTACGAATTCCGGTGAGTCTTTATAGAGTTTCTCCAGAAGCTGAAAGTAGTAATTATCATTAATCATAACCTTAGTTTGACAGATTTAAGAAATATCGTAAACGTGTATTCATAATGAAAGAATCTTTTGTATTTAATAACGAACTTCTGAAGGATTCACTCCTTAGAAGTCCTACAATTTTGGAGAGGAAGGACAGATACTCTATCTGAGAATTAGGGGGATTGGCTATTAAAAATAATATATGAACAGGCTTCTTATCAATTGAATTAAATTCTATCCCTTTCCGGGAGATCCCAAGGGCAATAATAAGCTTTTTACCTTCCGGACATTGCCCATGTGCAATAGCAACACCCTTTCCAAGTCCGGTACTCATATTTCTTTCTCGCCTAATTACATTTTCCTGAAACTGCTCGAGTCCGGACAGGGATCGCAGAGAATCAGTCTTTACCGTAAGCTCCCTTATAGCTTCAAATTTATCTGTCGCTTCGAGTTCACATAGATTACAGTCAAAAACTACATCTACCATAACAGTTATATTATCGGTATTATTTAAAAATTGCAAAGATTTTTTCTTGCAATATATGAAGAAGAGCTAAATACTATAGATAATTACATTCTTGTCCTTAAGATACAGGAGGTATAAAAAAATGGAAGAAAATATAACAGAAACAAATATCGATATATTGGTTGAGCAATTAGCTTCTATCTATTTTTAAGAAAAAAATGAAAAATGGCAGGTTTATATGAAAATAATATCTTTCACAATATGGAGTAAAATGTTGGCTGGATTTATTATCATTTTATCAACACTTACTATTATTGCAGGTTTCGGAATGTTCAATTTGATAAATGCAGATCAGAATTTTAAAATATATCGTTCAATGGCAAGACAAACTAATGCAGATGGCCGCATACAGGCAAATATGCTTATGACAAGATTATATGTAAAAAGTTTTATTATTGATCCAAATAATGAGAACATTGAAGGGGTACAGTTACGTGCACGTCTTACACAGGAAATGATAGATGAAGCTCGTAAATTGAGTACTATTCAGGAAAACTCCGAGGCTCTTGATCAACTAGATAAAGAGCTTGTTCAGTATATTACCAGTTTTGAAAAAGTAGTAGAAAAACAATCGCTGCGTGACAATCTTGTAAATAATTTCCTGAATGTTATGGGTCCGGATATGGAAGAAAAACTCACAAAAATCATGAGGAGTGCGTATGTTGATTCTGACAAGGACGCATCATACTGGGCAGGAATGGCATTACGCAATCTTTTAATGGAAAGATTGTATGTTACTCTTTATCTTGTTGAAAATAAAGAAGAATACTATTTACGTGTGGAAAATGAGTTTTTAAGTATGGAAAAAAATCTTGAAGAGCTTATCTCGTATCTTGAAAATCCTTTTCATATAAAATTAGCTTTAGCAGTAAAAGAAAATCATATTGCTTATAAAAATGCATTTCGTAAAGTATTTAATACCATTTCTGAACAGAATTTTATTATTGAATACCAACTGGATGAAGCCGGCTCTACAGTTGCTGAGAAAATCGAGCAGATGAAGCTTTCAATTAAGAAAGAACAGGATACTTTAGGTCCTAAAGCAGAGAAATCCATTAATGATGCAGTAATATTTATGCTTTTTATTTCCCTTTTTGCAATAGTTGCAGGCGGAATTTTATCATGGTTTCTCGCAATCAGTATTTCCCGCCCCATCAGATCGATGGCAGAAGCTATGAAGTCAATAGCTGCAGGGCATACCGATGTTCACATCCCCTTCGACAAGCGCACAGATGGAGTTGGAGAAATGGCAAAAGCTGTTAAAGTGTTTAAAGAAAATACATTACAACTGAACATACTCACAGAACAACAGTGTGATACAGTAAAGGAATTAAGAGATGCTAAATTTAAAGCAGAAGATGCAGATAAGGCGAAGAGTGACTTTCTGGCCAACATGAGTCATGAAATAAGAACCCCGATGAATGCCATAATAGGTCTGGACAGTCTGCTGGCAAAAACAGAAATGACTCCGAAACAGAGGGATTATGTAGACAAGATAGGGAGCTCCGCAAAAAATCTTCTGGGAATAATAAATGATATTCTGGACTTCTCCAAAATTGAAGCAGGAAAGCTTGAGATAGAAAATACAACATTTGTACTGACAGAGGTATTGGACAACCTGTCCGGAATGATAGGAGAAAAAGTAAGAGAAAAAGGTCTTGAACTTATTTTTAACCAGGACAAGGAGGTTCCTCAGTATCTGATTGGAGACCCCCTGCGTCTGGGACAGATACTGCTCAATCTAACTAATAATGCCATTAAGTTTACAGAAAAGGGAGAAATTGTTGTAATTTCAAAGCTTGTCAGGACAGAAAACCAGAAAGCGGTAGTAAGGTTTGGAGTGAAGGATACAGGAATCGGCTTAACAGAAGAACAAATTACAAAACTATTCCAGTCCTTTTCCCAGGCAGACACTTCCACTACCCGCAAGTACGGAGGGACAGGACTTGGACTTTCCATAAGTAAAAAGCTTTCTGAAATGATGGGAGGAGAAATTGGGGTACAGAGTGAATACGGAAAAGGCTCAACTTTTTACTTTACAGTGAAACTTGGTGTGGGAAAGGGGAAGGAAAAAATTAAACGTACACCTCCTGAAAATTTAAAAGGCCTGAAAGTACTCATTGTAGATGATAATGAAACAGCACGGGATGTCCTGACTTCCTATCTGGAAGATTTTTCTTTTACTGTCAAGTCAGTACCTTCCGGAGATCTTGCCATACGGGAGCTGATCCAGGCAAAAGCAGCAAACGACAAGGACTATGATCTGGTTTTAATGGATTATCAGATGCCCGGACTAAACGGAATTGAAGCTTCCAGAAAGATAAGAGAAGAGCTTGAGAATATAGAAGTACCTAAGATAATAATGGTAACCGCATTTGGACGTGAAGAGATAATGCGGCAGGCGAATAAAGTTGGGTTACAGGGCTTCCTTATAAAGCCGGTAAGTCCTTCAATGCTGTATGACACAATAATGGAAGTATTTGGAAACAGCTCAGGTATTGTAAAACGGAACACGACCACTGATACAAAACCGGAAGGGTTTGATAAAATACGTGGAGCAAAACTGCTCCTTGTGGAAGATAATGAAATAAACCAGCAGGTGGCAAGGGAAACCCTTGAGCAGGAAGGATTCTATGTGGATCTTGCAGAAGACGGAAAGATAGCCACTGAAAAACTTCTTGCAGATAATAAATATGATCTTGTGTTAATGGACCTGCAGATGCCCGTAATGGATGGGTATGAGGCAACTATAGCCATAAGAAAAGATGACCAATTCAAAGATCTTCCCATAGTTGCCATGACAGCAGATGCAATGACCGGAGTAAGAGACCAGGTAAAAGAAGTTGGAATGAACGACTATGTTACAAAACCAATTATTCCAAAAGAGCTTTGGAATGCCCTTACAAAGTGGATTTCTCCAGGGAAACGTACACCGTCTCCGGAGTACATGAAACAGAAAGAAAAGAATTCCAATGAAATAATGATCCCTGATATTCAAGGATTAAATATCGAAGAGGGACTTTCGCATGTCAGTTGGAATAAAAAATTGTACCTCAGTCTTCTTACAAAATTTAGAGATGGGTACAGTTCAACTATAAGAGAAATAAACGAAGCAATAGAAAAAGGGGACAGAGAGCTTGCAGTAAGGCTGGCACATACGGTAAAAGGTGTTGCTGGTAATATAGGTGCAGTTAAAGTTCAGGAAGCTTCTTATGCACTGGAGAAGGGATTAAAAGGGGAAAAGGAAAATGAACAAAACATTTCAACTCTGGAAAATTCTTTATCAGAACTGATTAAGAATCTTAACCTGGCAGTTCTTGATACAAACGAATCTAAAAATAGTATTCAGCCAAAAGAAACAATTAATGCCGAAGAATTACATAAATTGCTTCAAAAGCTGGTTCCTCAACTTGAAAAAAGGAAGCCTAAACCTTCAAAAGAGATAGTTGAGAAAATTGAGGAGTATAAACTACCCGATGAATCTGAATCAGAAATCAGAAAACTTTCAAAATTTGTGAAGAAATATAAGTTTAAAGATGCATTGGCAACTTTGGAAAAATTGTTGAAAATATAACTAACCATTTCCCAATTATCTGTTTAGAGCTTCTCTCTCTTCATCATGTTCAACAAGCTTCAGCGCAATCTCCCTGAAACCTTCACTGATATTGATAAAAGCATCCACTATATCCGGATCAAAATGAGTCCCTTTCCCTTCGAGTATAATGGAAACAGCTTTTGTATGGAGAAAAGGAGGTTTGTATACCCTCTTGCTTATAAGTGCATCATAGACATCTGCAACAGCCATCAATCTCCCTTCTATTGGAATACCAGCCTCTTTCAACGCCCGGGGATAACCACTGCCATCCCACTTTTCATGATGGGACCAGGCAATTTCCATAGCATGATCAAGAAATGTATTCGTCCCAAGCTGGTTTGAAGCTTTTTCCAGGGCATCATAACCATATTTAGCATGCATTTTCATAATTTCAAATTCTTTATCTGTAAGTTTACCGGGTTTCAAAAGTATACGATCAGGAATTCCAACTTTACCAATATCATGCAAAGGTGCAGATTTTTTTAGAAGATCTATTGTTTGTTCGTTCATGTACATAGCATATTTCTCTGTTTTTCTTAGTTCAAGTGCCAGTAATTCCACATAATTTTGAGTTCGGATAATATGATTCCCAGTTTCATTATCTCTGGTTTCCGCCAGTGCAGAGAGACTTCTAATTGTAACATCCTGGGTTGTCTGCAACTGCTTTGTACGCTCGCTCACTTTCTGTTCAAGAATCTCGTTCTGATTTCCAAGTTCATCCATTGCAATTTTTAATGACAGATGTGTTTTAACCCGTGCAATAACTTCAAGAGGATGGAAAGGTTTTGTAATATAATCAACTGCCCCTATTTCAAACCCCTTTGTCTTAAATTCCAATTCATCCATGGCAGTAATAAAAATGACAGGTATTTTAATATCTCTCCGATTAAGTTCATTAAGTACCTGATAACCATTCATCTCAGGCATCATTATATCTAATAAAATTATATCCGGAGGATCATCCTCTATCTGCTCGAGTGCAGATTGTCCACTCAAAGCGACCCTTAAATCATAAATATCCCCAAGGGTATCCACAAGAATATCGATATTGGTTTCTGTATCGTCAACAGCCAGTACTTTGCTTTCACTTAAACTTAACATGAGAGCCTCTTTTTTATTGTACCTTTCAGGGATTCCCTTACTTTCGTAAAACCTTGTGCTTTCACAGGCTAATAGTATAATAAAAATTCCCATATTACAAGAAACTCAGTATCAGACTAATAAAAATGTTAAATTTACGGTTTTCGCATCTGTCTGATCAATCAACAACCACCTCCAAAGGAGGTGGTTTGTAAGGAGCGCCCCATAGGGGCTTACATTGTTGCTAAAGCCACAAAAGAGGAGAGGTAATTTTTAAGGCTAAGCCCTCTACCATAACCACCACCAAAGGTGGTGGCTTTA
>JAJRQE010000210.1 GCA_024280415.1 Spirochaetota bacterium
TGCAATGCAATAAACCGGTTTTAACTTGAAATTCCAATCTCCTCTTTCGGCCTGTTCTCTTATTGGGAATGTTGTGTAAAATACTGATCTGTCCTTAAAAAAGTTAATTTTTGCTTTCTGCATCTCTATTATTATCTTTTCACCTGTTAAGGTTTCACAATAAATATCAAATATGGCTTTTCTATCTTTTGCTAAATCTCCAAAGTTTTCTGTATTTTTAAATGTCAGATCTTTTATTTTATGCTCTTTATTGACCAGTTCATTAAGGAAATCTATCAAAATTTCTTTATTCGCTTCTGTTCCGATTAATTTCTTGAACCCGAAATCTGTATATGGATTTATATACTTTGACATTTCCTTTTCCCTTTAGTTTATAATTTATCTTATTCATATAAATATACTTATTATACATTTCTCTAACAATAATTTCAGAGACTAAGTTTGATTAATCTTAGACCCTCTCGGCTGCAAATCTATAAAACTACCAACAATCCTAATTCTTAGTACTGGTAATAATGCAATTTTGCTTCAGGAATTCTTGAACTTTTTATTAATAAGTACGAATGTTACTCAAATTCATCTTTTTATTATCCGCAGATGCACGCAGATAGACGCTGATATTTATAAAATTTTACTATATCTATTTTCATTAAAGGTCAATTTCTTTCTCTTCTTCCGGTCTCTTCTTCCGGTCTCTTCTTCCGGTCTCTTCTTCCGGTCTCTTCTTCCGGTCTCTTCTTCCGGTCTCCCGTCTCCATTCTTCTTCCATCCGTGTTCATCAGCGTTAATCAGCGGTTAAATCTCTTAATATTATTACATTCTTCCATCCAGGTATTTACCTGTTTCTTTATGTCCAAAGTCCGGTATCATATAATAGAACAGATCTACAAGATCTTTCTTTGTCCATCCACTATTTTTCAACAAAGTAACTTTCTCCAGAAAATAATTGAGGCTGTCTGGTAACTCCGTAGTTCAGAAATTTTGGATTTTTGTACACTGTCTACTATAATATTATCACTACTTCAGTCATAAAACTAAGCCTCGATTCAGAGGGATTAAGTTAAGGGACAGCCTGAAATAAGCTTTTCTTTGTCATGTATTGGCTGATTCTTTATTACTCCCAGGGAAGAAAAACGATCCATATCCAGATTTTCGTTTTCTGTAAAAAACTCTTCAAAGTCTTTTTCCCCTGTAGTATCACTTTCAAAGAAATAACAGAGCCATTCACCTTTTTCCGGTAGTGTTTTAACTAATTCCCGTGCTTCTTCTTCACTTTTACAAGGATGGTGGGGGTTATATCCCCTTTCCTTTAGGTAGCGCTCTGCAATTTAGGAGAATGTTACAAGTTTAAGCTTTGATATAGACATAAGATAGATGAAAATACAAAGAAAAGCTATATTCCTAAGCTTATAAAAGTAATTTTAGTATTCTTTCTCCTGTATCACCTTTACCATATAGACTTGGATATTCAAACTTCTGTTTAGAAAAATTATTTATTGCAGAAAGTATTTTATTCTGATCCGCTCCTGTAAGGATATTACAACCTGCCTCAATTGTTTCCACCCACTCTGTCTGATTGCGCATGGTAATACAGGGTTTTCCAAAAAAATACGCTTCTTTTTGAACACCTCCGGAATCGGTCAATATAAAATTACAGGAAGATTCCAGTCTTATCATATCCAGATAACCCACAGGCGCAATAACTTTAATGTGATCCTTAAAATATAATCCCCACTTAGATAACATTTTTTTTGTTCGTGGATGCAGAGGAAGAACACCTGTATAGGCTTCTAAAGAATTAAGAGCTGAAACGATAGAGGTCAACCTTTCTTTATCATCAGTATTCTCAGCTCTATGGAGTGTAATTAGAAAAAAATCATCCATGTTCCGAATCTCTTCCGGTAAAAAACTCATGGAATGTTCCAATTTTTTCCTGTAAAAAAGAGATGCATCCAGCATTATATCGCCTATATTCTCAACCCCTTTTGTTAGCCCCTCTTTCTTAAGATTTGAAATAGCAGTTTCTGTGGGACATAAAAGATGAGTTGAGAGATGATCTGCTACAATTCTATTCTGCTCCTCAGGCATATGCATATTAAAACTTCTTAAACCCGCTTCTACATGAATAACAGGAATATGTAATTTAGATGCTGCCAAAGCCCCCGCTAAAGTTGAATTAGTATCTCCATAAACCAGTAAATAATCCGGTCTATGCTCCAACAGTAACCCCTCTATGGCTTCCAGCATTTTACCTGTCATCATACCATGGCTTCCGGAACCAATATTCAGATTGTAATCCGGTTCGGGAATCTCCATCTCTTTAAAAAAAATATCAGACATATTTTTATCATAATGCTGCCCAGTATGAACAAGAATCTCTTTAAATTCTTTAGAGTACTTATGACGAATAAGGCGGCTTAAAACAGCCGCCTTTACAAATTGAGGTCTTGCCCCAATAACAGTTAATATTGTTTTCATAATTTATATATTTTCTCTGTTCTTGCAGGATACGCATTTTGAAGATCTACAATAAGCTTTGCTTTTTTACCAATATTTTCAAAATCAAATACCTTATGTTTAGTAGTAACTACAATACAATCTACTTCTTCCAGGATATTGTCTGAAAGTTCTACAGAATTAAATGTGTTACCCCCCTCTGTGTTCACCGTCGGGATATGAGGGTCGTGATACAGGACGTCTCCCCCCTTTTTAACTACCTCATCCATTATTTTTAAGGCAGGGCTCTCTCTTTCGTCGCTTATATCAGGTTTATAGGCCACTCCAAGAAAAAGTATTTTAGAACCATTTATCGGCTTTTTATGTTTATTGAGTGCAGTACTAATTTTAATAGTCATTCTGTGAGGCATTAGATTATCCAGATGCCCTGCTGTATTTATCATTGTCAGGTCAAAGTTAAACTTTTTTGCAATGTATTCCAGGTAGAAAGGATCTAAAGGAATACAGTGACCACCTACTCCCGGTCCTGGGTAAAACGCCTGAAAACCGTAGGGCTTAGTCTTTGCAGCATCAATTACTTCCCAAATATTAATTTTCATCTTTCCGGACAGAAGGGCTAGCTCATTTATAAGAGAGATATTTACAAGACGATAGGTATTTTCAAGTATTTTAACCATCTCGGCTACACGAGGGGAAGAAACAGGATACATATGTTTAATTGCAATTGAATATAGATCCATTCCAATTTTTAATCCCTTTTCTGTCATTGCCCCAAGAACCTTAGGAGTATTGCCTGTTTTATACTCTTCGTTACCCGGATCCACTCTTTCCGGGCTAAAAGCTAACCAGAAATCATCTTCTACCTTCATACCGGATTCTTTTCCTATTATAGGCAGCATTAAATCTTCGGTTGTGGTTGGATAGGTAGTACTTTCAAGACATATAAAAGTACCAACCTTCATATTCTGGCCAATTTCCGTACATGCAGACTCTATAAACCTCATATCAGGTTTTTTAAAACGATCCAGAGGAGTTGGAACACAAATTAAAACTGCATCACATTCACTAATTCTGTAAAAATCATCTGTTGCTTCAAGAAATCCATTTTTTACAACCGTTTCAAGATCAGCATCTTCGATATCACCAATGTAGTTTTTACCGGCATTTACAAGTTCTACCTTTTCGGAACTTTTCTCAAATCCCAGAACTTTTGTATCTTTTAAACAAAAAGTTACAGCCAGGGGAAGACCTACATAACCCAGCCCAAGTACACCAATTTTTACTGTATTATCTGCTATTTTTTTTATTATTTTATTATAGCCGTCTGACATTTTTTCTCCTATTTTATTATGGGTTCAAGAATCCCTTTGGATTCCATATATTTTTCATTACAAAAAGAGCAATTCAAACTTTTATCGAGTTTCTCTCCACACTTGCAAATCCATCCATGTTGTTTTGCAGGAGTTCCATATACCATACCATAATCAGGTACATCTCTTGTTACTACGGCCCCAGCTCCGACAAAGCAATAACGTCCCAGTGTTACACCACAGACTATTGTTGCATTTGCACCAATGGAAGCTCCCTTTTTAACAAGGGTAGTTTTATATTCATCTTTTCTTTCAACGAAAGATCGGGGATTCATTACATTGGTAAAAACACAGGATGGTCCGGCAAAAACATCATCTTCCAGAATTACATCATCATAGATAGAAACATTGTTCTGAACTTTTACCCTATTTCCCAAAACAGCCCTACTGCCGATATTAACATTCTGCCCAATGGAACACTTCTCTCCAATCTTTGCTCCAGACATAACATGACTAAAATGCCAGATCTTTATTCCTATCCCAACCACTGCTCCATCATCTATATAACTGGACTCATGCACAAAATAATCAATCATTTAGCACCTCTTTTATTGTATTACAGATAAAATCTATCTCTTCTTCTGTAATAAACGGATGCATTGGAAGGCTTAATACCTGTTCTGACAGCATATCTGACACTGGAAAACTATCATTCTGCCCCAAATAGGAAAAGGCTTCCTGCCGTGGAAGAGGCATAGGATAATGTATTGCTGTAGGTATATCCTTTTCACTTAGTTTTTCTCTAATTACGTCTCTTTTTTCTGATCTAATAGTATACTGCGCCCAGGTTGAACGGTTAGTTGATAAAACTTCCGGAGTTTTAAAAATATCCTTTAACCTTTCTGTATACATTTCCGCTACTCTGTTTCGTGCATCAATTTCATTATTAAAGTGTTTTAATTTTGTACTTACTACTGCAGCCTGTAGACTATCCATACGTCCATTTATACCAATTTCACTGTGATAGTATCTTTTTGCCTGTCCATGGTTCGCATAGAGTCTTACTTTATCTGCAAGAGCATCATTATTAGTAAATACAGCACCTCCGTCCCCATAACAGCCAAGAGGTTTTGCAGGAAAAAATGAAGTTGTGGCCATTGTTGAAAGATTGCAGGATTTTTTACCATTGTAATCAGCACCAAAAGACTGTGCTGCATCTTCTATGACCCATAGATTATTTTCTGCAGCAATCTTGTTTATCTCCTCCATGGGAGGACACTGTCCATACAGAGAAACAGGGATTATTCCAACTGTTTTCTTGGTAATCTTCTTCTTTATCTCTTCCGGATCAATATTAAAAGTTACAGAGTCAACATCTGCAAAAACAGGTACTGCTTTATAAAAACTGACCATGCTTCCTGAAGCTATAAAGGTAAAAGCAGGGACTATAATTTCATCTCCCGGTTTTACATTAAGTGCCATAAAGGCAAGAAGAAGCGCATCGGTTCCTGAAGCACAGGGTATAGAGTGTTTTACCCCGGAAAAGGAGGATAAATCTTCTGCAAGAGTTTTCACTGCAGGACCGTTTATAAAGGTGGTAGATTCCAATACTTGATTTATTGAAGATTCTATTTCAGGCCGATATTCATCTAATTGTTTTTTCAAATCACAGAAGGGTATTGATTTCTGCCATTCTAATTCCGACTCGATGTATTTTTGAATAAATTTTTCGGGTGAGATGGCTTTGTTAAAGCGTTTTAATAATTGTTTATCCCGGGTTAATAGAAATGAATCTTCACTCATTCTGTTTACAGCCTTAATAAGCTGTGCATCTTCAGGATCTTTATCTAAAAAAACCTGCCCATCTTCACTGAGTGCTGACCACCAATACACACTTTCACTAAATTTATTCAGTTCATTTCTTGCTATTTCAAGAGATTTAGAAAAAGGTCTGTCTAATTTGTGAATCTGGGTTGCAAGAGAATAAATTAAGGTCTGAACACTTCCCGAATATAAATAAGGCTGTATATTTTTATTCATGAGCCATGCAAAAACCTGTGTTGCCTTTTTGAAAAAAGGTAACCGCTCTGCGCATATATCTACAACAATATTTACATCTAATAGTATTTTCATATCAAATCTTCATCCTTTCTCATCAACCTGAATGCATCAAACAAGAGATCTTTATCACTTTTTTCACTCACCTCCATAGGGCCTGTCCCACGGATTTCACGTAAATCATACATAAGTTTTTTTACTTTCTCATTGTCAATTGATTCAAGAAAATCTTCCACTTCAAGCCTATCGTCCGGTATTTCGACTACAACAGGTATTTTTTCATCCTTCAGCTTTATATTATCCTGCCAAATAATTTTTCCATGATCATATATTGCATTTACTAACATTTCATTACCTCCGTCTCTAATAACTCAGTTTTTCCATTACAGCAATTCCCGAGAGTATATCCTTTCGGGAAGGGAACATATCCCATCTTTCATTTGCTATATATTCGTACATTGTATCATGCCCCTTTCCATATACATGATCTATGGTAAAATCCATATCCGGTTGTTCCATTCCTTCCACATCCCAGAAGTCTATTTTGTTCAGGTTGGTTCCAGATAGACGGATAGTTCCTTTTTCTGCAATAATGGTAAACTCTGTAAGATAGTTTTTTCTATATACATCTACTGTTGCATTTATTGTTCCCACAACGCCGGAATAGAACCTACATACTGCAGATATAGAATCATAAACATCAAGATTTCTTAAAGATCCGCCTATACCTTTGGATTCTACAAGGTCTCCAAAAAAGAAGTGAATCATGTCCACATAATGGCTGGCCTGGGTATAAAGCACTCCGCCGTCCAGTTCTTTAGTTCCATGCCAGTCAATGTTAAAGTATTCATCATTCCTGTTCCATAGAACATTACATATAAACTGATGAACCTTACCAAGTTTGCCACTGTCAATTAACTCTTTTGTAAACGCAACCAGAGGATTGTATCTGTTTTGATAAACCGGTAGAAGTGTTTTTCCGGCTTTGTCTATTCTGGAGAATAGTTCATAGGATTCACGAACAGTTATGGAAATAGGTTTTTCTACAACTATATAAGGAGCATCTGTATTCTCTGCAATTTCTGCTGCATGCCTGGGATGAAGACCGGAGGGGGTTAGAACTGATACTATATCTACTCCGGTTATTTTTTTGTAGTCTGTAATATATGGAACACCAAGTGTTGCACCTGTTGCTTTTGCTCTCTCTTCATTGATATCACAGACAAGGATTATTTCTACACCTTCTGTATTATTAATTGCCTCAATATGTCTTTTTGATATGCGGCCGCAACCGACTAATGCGATTTTTTTCATATATTTGTAATCCTTAATTTATTTTCCTTAGACAAGATCTAACAGCAATTCTGTTGTATCGGAATTAAAGAAAAAACAGGCCCATTTTTTTGTTCCTTTAACTCTAAAACTCTTTCCCGTGCTTCTTCTTCTGTTTTACACTTAAAGGGTTCATAACCTATGTTAAAAAGATATTTTTCTGCAATACTGGAAAAAGTAACAAGGTTTAATTCTGCACTTAGTTTTGGGAAAAATATGTCTCTATTCTCTCCCAATATTGCAGACATTAAACAGAGTTCTCCTGCTTCTTTAGGTGTTACAAAGTAACGCCGTACATCCTCTGGTGCTGCAATTGGTTGATTTTTACTAATTCGCTGATTAAATCCATGCAATAAACTTCCATCAGAAAATGCAACTTTGGGGAATTTACTTTGCAACTTTGTCCTATTTCAGTATGCAACAAACACCGAATGAGCTTCTTATATCCGAACCAGCTCAACCATATTGTTTTCACTGATATCAACAATATGAAGCTTTTTGGGATTTCGAGAGAAAATCTCTTTTGTTACTGCCTGGCCAATAGAACCGGCACCGCCGATTACTAAAAATCTACTTTTTTTACTATTATAGAAAGTTTATCTTCTTTTTTATTAATATCTTCTTCGAGGAGGGGTTTTGTTCGCCCTATTAGGGGGAGAATATTATTCATTTGAATCCTTTAATTATATATCTTATTGATAGAACTTTTTGCGCTGTGTCTCATTTACTATGTCAAAAAAACTTCTTCTCTAATACAGGGCAGTAGAACTGGCGAAACAAGCCAATTCAATAGACATTTCAAAAGCCTCTGATAAGAATCAGGCAAATATACTTATAATAACTTTCTTTACTTATTGAATGGAATTATTACTTATCTTTATAATGTAAACCACATTGAGCAATTTCTATTTGTCCGTTTTCAATACGATAAACAAGTCGATTTACCTGGTCAATTCGCCTGCTCCAAAAGCCTTGATAATTGTGCCTTAATGGTTCCGGTTTACCAATTCCTTCATTTCTATTTTGTTCTATGTCCTGTAATAATTTATTAATTCGTTTAAGTGTTTTTTTGTCCTGTGTTTGCCAATAAAGATACTCTGCCCAGGATTCATCGGACCAAACTTTATTCATCCATAACTTCAATTAATTTATGTACTTTACCTTTTCCAGTATTAAGAGAAGCAATAGACTTATTTAACCGCTTTTGATTAGTTTCGCTATAAAAAGGATCATCTATTGCAGCAATCTCGAAGGGAATTTTTCGTTCTCTTAAAACTGCTTTAGCAAAAAGGTTAACAGCTACAGATGTATTCATACCGACTTCTGAGCAAAAAGCATCAAATTGTTTTTTAACAGTCGCATCCATTCTAATACTCAACGTTGCTTGTGCCATATTTATACCTCTTTATACAATATATGTATAATGTAATACAAATTATGTGTATTTACAAGACATTGTAACACAATCACTATATTAATGATTAAATTTCACACTAATTTAGGTGCTTAAAACATCAGTATCAGTTTCTTCTAATCCACACTCTTCAATAAATTGCTTATATGTTCCGGTTCCCATCTTTTTAGTGTCTTCAATATTGATTAATATTGTTTCCAGGTGATTTTCCTTTGCCTGATTAATATCCTCTCCACAGGAAGCAATATCCATTTCAGGGCAATAAGAAACAAACATACTGCCTCCAGAATAGCTTGATCTAATAATTTTTCATTCTTTTTTGAAGATAATAAGTAATCAGTATCATCAGATTCTGAAACAACAATATCCAATAGACCAGTCTGATATTGAGATTTGAGCATCTTATTAAAATCATCACTCAATTCGTCTATTGTTAAATGATATGCTGCCTGCATTTTCCAGTATCTTTTCAAGATCATTTTGTAGCGTATATATTTTGTTTAAAATACTAATTACTATTTTTTCATTATCATCATAGTCATGAGCAACTTCATTTCTTAAGTCCCTCAACTCAAACCACTCATCAACTTCTATAATTTCCATTTTTTCCAGTCGATTCAATATATCAAGAAAGGGTTTATCTACATTTTCTCCCTGATAGAGCAATATAGACTTGAAAAGTTTAGCACCCATACAGTCTTGTAGTTTAGAAAATCTATAGATAATCTGATCACTATATGCCAGATACTGATTACTGTTCAATATATTTTTATAACTTAAACTATCAATAGGGAAATCAAAATTATTATTTAACTCAATAAAGGCAATTTTTAATCTTTTAAGATGCTTAAAGCTTTCTTTTAAGTTATCCTCAACTTTTTTCTTATAAACTAAAGCTTTACTCCCCATTTTACAGCCTCCTGCTCAATCAACCTATTTTCATATTTATTAAATACTATATCTATCTTCTGCTCACCTAATTCTCTTTTTACCCTCGATAAGAATTTTATTTTCTTCTCAAAAAGATTTTCTTGATTTACTACTTTAAGATACAGATCGATATCTCCACCTTTTTTTTTATCATCTACCCTACTACCAAATAGATAGAGCTCTCCTTCACCAAAGTAAGTTTTAAATTTTAATTTAAATGTTTCTATATATTCTTTTGATATTCGCATATTTAGTTTAACCCTACCTTTTTTACCCATTCTCAAAAATATCAATTAACGTTCGTGTACTTGTTTTCACTCTATTATAAGCAGATATTCTTCCAAACAGTTATATTTATTCTGGCTTTAGAGTAGGCACACTGCTGGGTATATTAACAACTCTATCCTCAAGCCATTCCGCATTTGAAAGATCGCCGGATTGACAGTTTTGGAACATAGGCAATCTGTTCATTAAAGTCCAGAGGTGTCTGGTCATAACACCATTATTATTAGTTTCTTTTAGAAGGATCTGAGCCAGAGCTCCAATATATGTAGAAAGTTAAGCAACAAAACGGCGGATTTCAACTTCCGTCCCTTTACTATATGCTTCGTTTGCCATAGCAAGAACAAGTTTTGTTATCTCTTTGGACAGTATATACTCTCCACATTGATCACATATCAGAGCAGGTACATGTTTAATAATTACAGCAGAATCCCCTTTAGTCAAAACTACAATAGTAAAACCCCCTTTATAGTGTCCAGATTTACATACTACACAAGTCATTTATCTACTCTCCTTGTAACATAATCACTATTCCACTCTTCAAGAGAAGGCCTATATACAGTTATTACCAGATATCTCTTCTCTTTCTGAATACTTTCATCAATTGAAAAAACCACATGCAATGGTTTTGCATTAATCGTGCAATACATCAATATACTGGGATAGGTCTTATCATCTGCATATTCATAAATTATTACCCCATTCTCTATTACATACTCCACTTCTTCCTCATTAATAGAACGTTCATACATTCTTTGAAGTGCATGTTTAGTAATAAATAATTTCATACTAAAATTAATGACCTTCCTTGTGAATACACCAATTCCAAGTATGACAATTGTTTACGTCCATCATCTCTATTTCTGATTTTGAACTTATATGCATCAATTATATATACCTCCACTATCTAATATACACTAAAAATATCAATATCTGATACATAATTCAATTAATAATGGGGAATTTCCACTTGCAAAAAACACTCTCAGATATAACACCTAAGAATCAGTTATTCCGGCTTCGGAGTAGGGTGGGGTTCATACCCCCGTTCGCCTAAATAGCGTTCTGCAATTGAAGAGAATGTTACAAGATTAAGTTCCTGGCTTAGTTTTGGGAAAATAATATCTCTATTTTGACCAAGAATGGTTGACATTAGGCAAAGTTGCCCGGCCAATTGAACCAGCACCACCAATGACGAGAAAACGGTTATTCTGAATCTCTTGTAAGAGCTGTTCTTCGTAAATTCTAATATCATTTTCCAACAATGGAACACTATGCAAATGTGCTACAGCAATGATAAAGATATGATCATTTTCAATTGAATAAAGAAGCTTATATGGGAATTTATGTAATAAGCACTTTCTTATCTCTCCACGTTCAATAGACCATGCCTGTGGATAATCAGCAATCCTGAGAACTGCTTCTTTAACTTCATTTTAAAATCGACCACCCAAACCGTGAAATTTACGTTCATAGAATTTTACGGAATCTTCCATCTCACTAACTGCGTATTCTGAGAATATTATTTTCATTTAATATCAGAGAAAATATTTTCATAGGGAATTCCCTCAAGCTCCCCATTTCTATAAGCTCCCAGCCTTTTTTCCGATTCTTCAATCCAGATTTCATCTATGGTTAAATCAGGTTTATCCAGACTCTCGAGTATTCCCTCAATAATGACAAACCGGTCAGCCGGTTTCAAATTAATTACCTGTTTAAGTAATTCTTTTCTATCCATACCCCCCCCTGACATTACTTTATTATTCTATTTTGTTTATTATTAATCAAATCCTTTAAAAATGGAAGTACCGTATCTTTATCTGATACAACAGGTTTAGAACCTTCTGTTAGAGGCCAATCTATGGCAAGATCAGGATCATTCCATCTTACACCGCCATCACTTTCAGGGTTATACTCTGCAGTGCATTTGTAAAGGAAATGGGTATTATCTTCAAGGGTTAAAAAGGCATGCCCAAACCCAGGAGGAATATATAACATGGTACTATTTTTTTCTGTCAGTTCTATACCGTACCACTTTCCAAAGGTAGAAGAACCAGGAATAAGATCAACTGACACATCCCACACAGCACCTTTTATTACCCGGACAAGCTTACCCTGGGCGTGAGGCTCAGATTGAAAGTAAATTCCACGAAGTACTCCTTTTGAGGAAAACGAATGATTATCCTGGACAAACTCTTCGGCTATACCAGCTTTTTCAAAGTCACTCTTTTTATAACTTTCCATAAAAAAACCCCTGGTATCTGTATAGACACGGGGTTGGATGAGAAATAATCCTTTAAGGGATGTTTTTTTGAAATCAAAAGGCATGGCAATTTTTTCCTTTACTTAAAAGTATAGAGAGATGATTATGGGAGACAGGTGACTTCTTATCCTTACCATCTTTCTACTCATCGTGAGTATTAGGGAAATCCTGTTTTCCATGAACAATAGCTAATATTTCTATATTTTCTTCTCTTAATTCGTATATTATTCGATATGAATAAATTATCAATTCACGAACCTGAGGGAGTTCCAATTCAGGAACTATCCGACCCATATTTGGAAAAGTTGATAATTTCTCTATTTTGGAAAGAAACTCTTCCGATACTTTTTTTGCATAGTATTCAGAATCAAGAGAAATATAATCATAAATATTTTTTAAATCCTTTCTTGCAGGAATAGACCATACTACCACAAACTAACTTCGTGCTTTAGAGCTTCAGAGGAAATAGTCTCACCATTTAATATAGCTTTTTGTCCTTTTTTAATCTTATCAATGACATAAAGTCTATACATGTAATCATCAATATCAGCTGTTTCCGGTAAGTGAGAAAGTGCACTTAAAACTTCTTCTTTTATAGTTTCCATATCTTGACTCCTTGTAATATATTCAATATTGCATGACTACCAGAAGAATATTAACCAAACTTATATTCTTCTTTGGTAACTATTCAGGTACTTATTGCATAAATTAACTGTTTGAACTGGACTAACCTATTTAATTTTGCTAATATTACTGACATGAACGATGCAATTACATGTCAAGGCCGATTAATTCAGCAATCAGATCTTTACTGGTTACA
>JAJRQE010000211.1 GCA_024280415.1 Spirochaetota bacterium
AACACAGTAGGCAGAAATGAAGAAATGATACGTGAGTACATAAAAAACCAGGACAAACTTGATAGACTTGAGAACCAGGGAAGATTATTTAAGTAATAAAAGCCCTTATAGGGCAAACTCAAACCCCCTCCTTTGGTGGGGGTAGTTGATTCATATCTTTCTGGAGTATTGTACCCCAGAAAAGAATGACCTCTCTGACAATTATAGAATATTTGTAACCGTCAATTTTACTACACCTTTGAGGTTGAGCCGTTTTAGGCTGGCTCTTGATATTCCAGGGCAACAGGGTTTCCCATTCTTTTCCGGAATTGATTAGTGTAGCCTCCTCGAAAAACTTCAAAATATAGTTATTCGGATTCAATATAGTAACATCGCTTACAGGATTCTAAGGATATCGCTTACACTTAATGACACGGGAAATATCCCAGAAGGAGTCACTTGCGTCGTGGAAGGAGATGTCAGTAATGGAACAAAAAGAAAAATTTATTTTGTTATGGAAGACTGGAAAGTAGACAATTACCAGCCTCCCGGAGATGTTCAATATTAGCAGAACTACTGCACATAAATATATTGAACACTATGAAAAGTATGGGTTGCCTGGACTACTGGAATTATCCAGAGCACCGAGAAAAATACTAAACAAAACACCGGATCGAATAGAAAAAGAAATAATAAAAATAAGAAAAAATTATCCCAGATGGGGAGCAGCAAAACTGCTTTTGCGTAAGCAAAAACGCACGTTGGGAGCAATCTTCGATTGCGGAACTGACGAACTCGTTCCTCGGCATAAATGCCTGTGGTACGATTCTTATGTTGCAAGACTTTAAATTAAACTATTTTTTTGGATAGCAGATAATTCTGTTGCGGCCACTGTTTTTTGCTTCGAACAATGATTCATCAGCATTTTTATATAGGGAATCAGAATTAATCTTCTTATCATGACAGGTAACACATACTCCGCTGACAGTAATATTGATTTCTTCATTTCCGGTAATACAGGGAGTGGATTCTACTGTTGATCTGATTCTTTCTCCAACTTTCAGTGCTATTTTTTCAGTTGAATTCTGCAGAAGCAATGCAAATTCCTCTCCTCCAACCCGGGCAAATATATCACCATCCCTTAATTCTTTAAGGCATAAAGTTGTAAAATGCTTTAAAACTTTATCTCCTGCAGGATGTCCCCATGTATCATTTACATGTTTAAAATGATCAATATCAAAAATAAGCAAAGAAAATTTACTATTTCTATTTTTTGATTTATTAATTTGATGTTTAAGCTTTTTCCAGAATATTCTACGGTTAAGAATACCTGTCAGATCATCAGTTTCAGCTTCTTTTTTTAATTTAATTTCTAAATTTTTTCTTATATCAGCCTGAATTAAAATTCCGGAAATTTTTGATGGGTTTCCATTGGAATCTCTTACCAGGGATCCAATTATTTCTATCCATTGGAAAGTACCATTTTCATTCATTACACGGAGATCATGAGATAAAATATCTTTGTCACTTTTAAAAAAAATATCAATAGCTTTTATAAGAATTCTTCTGTCGTCTCTGTGGACTTTCATTAAAAATTCAAACAGCGAAAAGTGCCTTTCCGTCTCAGGGTCATCATCGGGAGATGCTTTACCTGAAGATGACCAAAGATGTTTGCTTTGAATATTATATTCCCAGGCGCCGGTGGAAAGAATTTTCTGCAAAATACTAAACTGTTTCTCTCTTGAACTTAATTTATTCTGTAGGATAGCACTCGAAATGAAAAATGAAGCTATCCTCAATAGGTTGATTTCTATTTCTGACCAATCATATTCCCGTTCACAGTCATCAAAACCAAGAACTCCCCAAAATGAGTTTTCTACAATTATAGGAATTGTAAGCATTGACTGAATGTTCTGTTTAACCTGACTCGTTTTTAGCCATGAATCAGGAAGTTTACTCGTTATGACTTTTTGCCATTCCCCTTTTGATCTGCTTTCTACAAGTTTGCGGTAACCTCCGGAACCAAGTTTGTTTGTAAATTTCTTAAAAACTGGCAGCCCTAGTTGAATATATTTTGGTTCTGAAGCCCATTCGAATGCATAATCCTGTGTTATTTGCTCCGAATCCAGCTCTAAAATTTGAAATATCCAGACCCTGCTGACCTTTGTTATACGTCCAAGATCAGCTAACAGAGCGTTTATTCCATCAGACCACCCTTGTTTTGTTGTAAGTATTTCTGCACTTTTTGCAAGTGATGCGAGTAGAGATGAATCAATCGAATTTGCATAAGTAGATTTTATTTCACTGATACTTCCTGTCTGGATATCCATAAGATAAAATATAATCAATGTATAAATAATTTACAACAGACTAAAAAAGCCTTAAGTAATTTCTTGCCAATTACCTGTAATCATAATACATTAAAATGGTAGGGTTTTTAGAATCAACTTCCGGATTGACTGAATGGAGGTATTATGATTAGAAGAATTATTGCAGGTATAGATGGCTCAAAAGAAAGTTTTGAATCTTACAGGAACTCTGTAAGCTATTTCCAGGAAGAGAAAGTTCTGCTGGAAGCTGTTTTTGTTGTTGATGAACGGAAAATACAAATTCCTTTTATTTATTCCGGTGCTGCCTACGATATAGCCTATGAACGGTTATATATTCCTGTTAGTGAGGAGATGGTTGCTCTGAATGAGCAGATAAATAAGGAACTGACAGCCTTTGGAGAAAAATGTCTGGATATTTGCAGGGATATTGACTTGGGATCTTCTGCTGACCGGAGGTATACTCTTTTACGAGGAGATCCTTCAGAGGAATTGCTTGATTTTTCAGTAAACTACGATTTGATAGTATTGGGTCAGAGAGGAGAAAATGCTGCATTTAAGGGTGAGCTGATAGGATCCACTGCAGAAGAAATTGTCAGAAGGAGTACAGTTCCGGTTCTGATTATACCTGAAAATATTCCAGGTGGTGATATTTTAATTGTGTATGATGGTGGAAAATCTTCTGATATTGCTTTTGATTATTATATTGAGAATCTTATTAATCCTGAAAAAAATCTTATTATCCTTGTTTCTGTTAAAAAAATGAAAGTCGCCGGAACCTTGACAGGAGAGTTGAGATTGTCAGGAAGAAGGGTGTTAATTTAGTACTTAAAGAGTGTAAAGGTCATCTGGTAAAGAAAGTTCTGGAACTAAAAGAAAGTGCACCCCTTGAACTGGTTATTCTCGGTGCTCACGGCAGACATAAAATATCTGAATATCTTCTTGGATCGGAAACTGCTCATATTGTCCGGAAAAGTTCATTGCCGGTATTTGTTGTTCATTAGTTAGATAATGGCTTATTAATTAACTGTCCCTTGACAATGAACTCTATACTAAGTAGCATATTTTATTGTTTACAGGGGTATAATGCATCCTTATATTCTTTTGATAAGATGATATTGGAGGAAATATGGCAGATGAAAATGACAACAAGTTGCAGTTGGTAACATTTCAGCTTGGTTCAGAAAGCTATGGTATTGATATAATGATTGTTGACGGAATTGTAAGGGTGGAGGAAACGAGGTCTATTCCAAATGCCCCTAACTATGTAGATGGTATTTTTAATTTACGAGGGGAGATTATACCGGTAATTAATCTTCATAAACGGTTTCAGATTCGAAGAGCCGAATTGAATGAAGAAGATAAACTCTTAAGTGGTTTTATAATAATAAAAATTGGCGGCATGAAACTTGGTGTAATTATAGACAAGATTTCAAGGGTAATCAGTGTTGACCTGGATGCTATGCAGCTTCCTCCTCAGATGCTGTCCGGAATCGGTGCAGAATATATTCAGGGTGTTTTCACCCGGGACGATGGGTATCTTATTCTTCTTGATATAGAGAGATTATTTGACCCAAGAGAGCTGCAGCAGCTCGGGAAGTTAAGTAACTAAGCAGATGATTCCAATTTACAAACCATCAATTAAACGAAAGGAGATGGATGCACTTCTGTCTACCCTTGTTTCCGATTATATCGACTCAAAAAATAACTCGAGCGAATTTCTTAAAGCCTTAACAGTTTACCTGGATTTGAGAACGGGGCATTGTTAAGGGATTATTCTACGGCAATTGAAATTCTGCTTAATTCTTTGAACCTGAAACCAGGAAGCAGGGTTTTGATGTCGCCTCTTACTCCTTCAAGCTATTTAAGAATTCTCAAAAGGATGTCGTTGACTGTTGTGTATGCTGATGTAGATCCCTCCAGCGGTGCTGTAAGCAGCGAAGAGCTTATAAAAAAACTGGATGAAGGTGTTGAGGCGGTCATACTCTACTCTCCGGCCGGGATAAGCCCGGATTATCCAATGCTGGAAGGCAAAGAGATTCCTGTAATCGAGGATATTACTACATCAATTGTCTTTCGGGAAGGAGATACTGAACGAAACTGGAGAGCCGATTATACAATACTCAGAATGGAACTGCAGGATATAATTACATCCGGAGAAGGTACTGCAGTTTTTGGTACTACTAGAAAGAGTATGGCGTCCTTGCGTTCTGTTTTATCTGATATTCCCGAAACAGCTAAGCTTTTAAATATGCATTCGGCAATGGGACATATTCAGCTTGATTCAATAGATCAATTTCTGGAACGCAGGAGAGAGATAGGTAAGATTTTTGAATTATCGCTTTTAAAGGGAAATCATAAAACCTTTCATTCCTCTGATGAAGGGAATCGTAATTATCCCTGTTTTCATGTTGTTTTAAACTGTCCCATGAATGAGATTAGCCGATACGCAAGGAAAAACGGAGTTATGACAGAATTGGCTTTTTCTGACTCATCTCTGGCAATGGAAACTGAAGATGGCCTGGGCTGTCCTGTTGCAAGTTCCCTGCTTTTGAGAACTGCAGTTTTCCCCCTCTATCCTGGTCTGGGAACCAGAAATACTGAGACTATTGCCAGATTACTTTCTACTCTTCCATGAAAGGTCAGTTCTATGAATCGTAATATCAGAAAAGTTATTATTGTTGTTAACCTTCAGAAGGATGGAGCTCCAGTTCTTTCAGAGGAGATAAACAGCTATCTGCGGAATCTTGGTATTGATGTATTTATTTTCGCATATACGGGCAAGTCGGAAATTCCTCGTCTCGAAACAGCAGATCTTGTTATATCCCTTGGAGGCGATGGGACTGCACTGTTTTGTTCGAGAATTGTAGAAAGTATGAGTATCCCTATACTTGCAGTTAACATAGGGGATTTTGGATTTATTACAGAAATATCCAAAAAAGAATGGAAATCTGCATTTATAAAATTTCAAAATGGAGAACTTTCACTCTCCAGGCGTGTAATGATAAAAGTAATGGTAGAGCGTAGAGGGAACAGTGTTGCATTTCATAAAGGTTTAAATGATGCTGTAATAAGTTCAAACGGTATCTCTAATATAATAAGGCTGAACCTGAATATAAATAAGACCAATCTTGGTAAATACAGAGCCGATGGAATTATTGTTGCAACTCCGACAGGATCAACAGCCTACAGTATATCTGCTGGAGGTCCTATTCTGGATCCGGAAATGGAAGCACTCATTATTAATCCTATCTGTCCCTTTACACTTTCCAACCGGCCTATAGTTGTTTCAGGGAATGAGGTTATAAAAATTACTGTGGAAGAGGGTCAGAGGGCGGATATAATACTTTCTGTTGACGGGCAGGATGCCTATCCTCTTGAGGAGGGTGATCTGGTTATTGTAGAGCGTTCTCAGACAAAGGCTCTTTTAATTCGTTCCGATAAACGTAATTTTTATGATATACTTCGTTCAAAGCTGAATTGGTCGGGAGGTGCAAATGCTTGAAGAGCTGTCAATTAAAAATTTTGCACTAATTGAAAAACTGAGCATTGAATTTCATTCGGGTCTGAATATTCTCTCCGGAGAGACAGGGGCAGGTAAATCAATAATTATTGGTGCCTTAGGGCTTATTCTCGGCAGTAAAGGGGATATTTCGTTGATTCGCACGGGTTGCAGTGAATCTCAGGTTTCCTGTGTAATTAAGATACCCGAAGAAAATGAAGCTTTCCAATGGCTTAGTGAACATTCCATGGAACCTGAGGATGGACGTATTATTATACGGCGGGTGCTGCGCAGGACAGGCAGGGGATCTGTATTTATTCAGTCTGTAACAGCAAGCCGAAAAGAGCTTGAAGAGCTTACCTCGTTTATTTTTGATCTTCATGGACAGCACTCGCATCAATCGCTTCTGAGTATTGAGAATCAGCGTAAACTACTGGATCGCTATGCAGGAGTGGAAGAAAGAGTCAGAGATTTAAGGTTGAATTTTACAAAACTTTCTGAACTTGGAATTGAACTTTCGGAAATGGTAAACTCCGAAGATGAGATTGTCCGTGAACGGGAGCTTCTTTCTCATAGTATCGAAGAAATAGAAAGAGCAGAGCTTCGGGAGGGAGAAGAGGAAAATCTGGTAAAGGAACGTTCCATTTTAACTCAGCATGAAAAGCTGCTGGATTATTTTGAAATATGCCGGAATTCTCTCTCTGACAACTCAGGCGGAGTTCTCTCTGCACTTCGAATCGCAAGATCTTCAATGGATAACCTTGCAGAGAATTTAGAGGATTTAAAGCCTGTATCCGTGCGGCTGGATGATGCTTTTTATGAAATTGAGGATATTTTTGAATCCCTCCGGCAATTTCAGGATTCCATCGATTTTTCACCAGGCAGACTGGAGGAGTGTGAAGACAGGCTTCAGTTAATTCACAGACTCCAGAAAAAGTTTGGAGAGTCTATAGAGGCGGTTCTTGCATACAAGGAAAAATCAAAAGATAAACTGGTGCGGATGGAACATGTTGAAGGTGACAGAACTGCTTTGGAGGAAGAGATATCTTTACTGGAAAAAATGGTTCTAAGCGAAGCAGGAGAAATTTCAAAAATACGCATTGAAATGGGAAAAACTCTGGAGAATAGGATAGGTACTAATCTTAAGCCTATGGGGATGCCTAAGGCAGTGTTTAAAATTGAAGTTTCCCAGCGGGAGAACAGCAATGGCAAACCTTCATGTGGTTCTTCGGGTCTCGATAAAGTGGAGTTTTTGATCTCTCCTAATGAAGGGGAGCCACTGAAACCACTGAAATCTATTGCTTCCGGAGGGGAGCTTTCCAGAATTATGCTGAGTATCAAGTCTGTCCTTGCAGAGTCGGACAGTGTTTTGTCTCTTATTTTTGATGAGATAGATACTGGAATAGGGGGTGAAGTTGCTCTTTCAGTTGGCGATCATTTATCGGAAATTGGAAATCATCGTCAGATTCTTTGTATAACACATCTTGCCTCCATAGCAGTTCATGCCGATAACCATATTAAGGTGGTAAAAATCACCGAAAAAGGCAGAACAATTACAACTGTAGAGCAGGTTTCTGAATCTGGAAGGGTTCTGGAAATAGCCAGGATGCTTTCCGGAGATAGTTCAGGTTCTGCCTCACTTGATCATGCCAGAGAATTACTGGAGAAATATGGTGTGAAGAGCATTTAATTTTGTGGTATAGGGGTTTAGGAAACACCGGGTACTGTTTCCATGATCAGAGGAGTTTTGGTGGGTAAAATAAGTAGCACAGCCAGAAAAAAATATACTGAACGTATAAAAGAGT
>JAJRQE010000212.1 GCA_024280415.1 Spirochaetota bacterium
ACCTCCAAAGGAGGTGGTTTGTAAGGAGCGCCCCATAGGGGCTTACATTGTTGCTAAAGCCACAAAAGAGGAGAGGTAATTTTTAAGGCTAAGCCCTCTACCATAACCACCACCAAAGGTGGTGGCTTTAGCTCTAGTAAACAAAGTTTCCCATGACTATTTTGGAGGTGAGTCTATGGATTACTCAATTAATGGAGAGTCTCATATGCACGGAAATGCAGACCCTAAAATAATGGCAGATTTACTGGATTCTATGCAAAATGGAACTAGTCCGAAGAGCAGCGGAAATGAAGGATTATTAAGTACTGTCACAGCTCTGGCAATGGAAAAATCAAGAAAAACAGGCAAAATTGTTAACTTATCGAAAATTTGGCGTAAACTACAGCTTTAAAAGGAGAGAAGACTGGAATGAAATCTGATAATATCTACACGTTTTAATCCCGAATCTTTGAAGGGAGTGCTGGGTAAGCTTATAATGGAAGCAGGTGTCACAATCCGATATTTCACTCATATCATTGATGTAGATGCTGACAGGAATATAGGTAAAATTAAGGGTATAATTGTAAAACAGGCTGAAGACCTGAGATATGTTGAAACTCCTTTTTTTATTGATGCAACAGGAAGTGCCGGAATTGCGATGCAGGCAGGTGCAAAATGTTCATATTGCCGACAGTTACAGAAAAATAAGTAGATAATGTTTTATATTTAGGAAAGAAAACCCAGAGGATGGATTTGACTCTGGAGCCTGTGCTCGGCCATTGATTATGTAGTTTAAAAAACTACAGGTCTAACCTTCCGGTGGAAGTAAAATCGAGGGAAATAATCCCAATGGAAGTATTATTATTGGGTTTAAATCTTGAAAAGACTTGAAATATGATATTATATATGCTATCATTAGGGGATGAGAGTTACAATTGATACAAATATAGTATTTCAAGCTCTATACAGCAGTACTGGTGCATCACATCAAATTTTGAAAATGATAAGGACTGGAGATTTATCACTGGCAATTTCAATTCCAGTCTATAAAGAATACCAGGATGTTTTAAAAAGAAAAAGATCAATGGATTTTATTGGGAAAACTGAAGATGAAATTGACACAGTATTAGAATTTATTGCATTAGTATCTGAACCATTCGTGATGAACTATTTATGGAGACCGAATCTTAAAGACGAAAAGGACAACATATTTGCTGAGTTGGCTTTTAATAGCGGAAGCAGATACTTAATTACAAAGAATATTAGGGATTTCACAATAGGAAATGAACTGATCCTGGATTCGTTCGAAATTATTACCCCAAGTTATTTCTTGTATAAATGGAGGAGTAATCATGAAAAAGAGTAAGAATGTTATGACAATCCGTGTTCCGGAAGATCTTAAAGAGAGAATTGAGAAATTTGCATTACTTCAGGGAGTTTCAATTAATCAATTTGCTTTATATACATTTACAAAAGAACTTGCTGAATTAGAAACAAATAAATTTTTTAGAAATGAACTAAAAAGTAAAAAGAAAGATACGCTGAAAAATTTTGATATATTAATGAGTACAGTTCCAGCGAGAACAAATCCTGACTGGGACGAGATAAGAGAATAAAACTCCGGTGGGAGAATAGTTATTTTAAGGATGAGGTAATGTATGCATATTCTGGTGAAAAAAGGATGTTTCACTGGCGGAAAAAGCCAAAACAAGTTAAATTTATAGACATTTAAAATACCTCTATTTTAATTCAAAACATTGATTTACCCGTCGATCCTTAGTATTATACTAAGTGTTAATAATTCCAGTTATTAAAGAAAGGTCACTCGTAGAATTAGTTTTTGCAGAAACCCCAAAAACAGGATATCGGTTAAAATACCCGGGGTATATTCTTACACAATCAGGAGAAAATATATGATGTATTCGGGCGGAAATTTTTTTGGTTTTTTTTGGATTTTACCATTATTGGGCTTTACTGCCTTTCTTTTTATGATCTTTTTAAGAGGAAAACATTCCTCCTCTTCCGATAATTCTTCTCACTACTTTGAGAAGAAGCACGCAAAAGAACCAAGAGCAATACCGGAAGAAATAAGACAGGCTGGCCAGGATGTTCTGGATAATCTTGACTGGGAAATACGATTATTGGGAAAACAACGCCTTGATACAGATAACAGAAAAGAAAAAGAAAAAATTGAGCTGGAGCTTAAGGGTAAAAAAGCAGACTACAGATCTGTTATAGAACGACTGGAACTGTAGTCAGGGGGAGGATACGTATGAAATGGGACGACTTACATATATATTTCCCATCTCATACAATCTCCAGGTATAGTTTGTCTGTTTTTATAATCCGTCTACTACAAAAATGAGCTTATCCCTTATTTGAGCAGCAATATCTTTCAAAGCGTCATTATCAATTGCAGTCATCGATGCTACAGGATCTACAACCGAGACATCAATGAGACCATCTCCCATCTCCTGTACTACAAAGTTGCAGGGAAGCATAAGTCCAACTCTCTCTTCTGCAGTAATCGCTTTATTTGAAAAAACCGGATTACAAGCACCTAAGATTCGATATGGTCTGAATTCAACATCAATCTTCTCTTTAAAAAGATCCTTTATATTTATGTCGGAGAGTATACCAAAACCCTCTTTTTTCAGGCCTTCAGCAATTTTTTCTACAAGCTGGTCAATAGTTCCTTCAATTTTCCTTGAATAATAGTAGTTCATAAATTTCCATCCTTTAAAATTGTATTTTTCATTTCATCATATTCAATCCGGGAGATCTCCCCGGAGGCAAATCTTTTTTGCAGGATTTCCAGGGATGATTTACTGCTGTCTCCCCCGGAACTCTCCCCGAATCCATCAATACTGAGACCCGGTTTACCTCTTAGATAATTAACCAGATAGACAGCACCAATTACTCCGGCTATTAAAAATATTATCATCACTTCGCTACCTCCTGTAGGTATACCCCCCTTGGGTATACATAAGATAAATATAATCCGCTGAATAGTCAAGTATTATTTATAAAATCATTCAACACTCACCTTCCGGTCAAGAACAAGTAGAAGTATTGGCACAAATGTAATTGAAGCAGCCAGGCTGAATAGTGTACCGAAAAACAACAGTATCCCAAGACCGGAAACAAGAGGATCATGGACAAAATAAAGAGATCCAAATCCAATCATAGTTGTCAGTGATGTAATAATAACAGCCTTCCCTGATTTTTGAAGCATAGTGCTTATCGATTTATCAGGATCGGAAATATAACTTTGAACCATATGAATTCCGTCATCTACAGCTATACCAAGAATCAGAGGAAATGCTGTTATATTGGCTGCATTAAAACTTATCTCAAAAAAAGACATGTATCCAAGAAGGAAAGCAAACCCCGCAAGAACAGGAGACATTACTATAAAAATGTATTTTACATTTCTAAAAACCAGGGAAACAATCAATAGAATTGCAAAGAATACCAGAGAAGAACTCCGGACAAGATCAGATCGGATATACTCTACAAGTTTTACCCACATAAAGGGAGTACCTGTAGATTCAGGATGAATTTCTGTCAGTTCTCTGACTGTCCCCTTCATTTCAGCCTCGTCCCACATATCCGGTTTACCATATACAAATATTGCCAGAGAACCATCTTTCCCAAGATATTTATTTTTAAGCTGATCCGGAAGTGATTCAAATGTTACAGGGCCATAATCCTTTATACCCAGAAGATTCTCGGACAGTATACCCCAAAATGATACAAGCTTCATTTCCAACTCTGAGGGGTTAATATTTATGGAAGAACTGTTCCTATAATAGTTCGAAAGGACAGGGAGATATTCAGCTATACTGGTATTTTCTCTAAGAAATTTTCTGACCTCTTCTATTCTCAAATCCTGCCCGGTTGGTATAATTGTTGATGGTGAATCGATGAGTGAATATCTACCGCTCTTTTTTAGTTTTTCGTAGACTTCCCCTGCCTCAGCAATATCTTTAGTACTGACAATACTATACTCAAAGGACATTCCCATCTCTTTAATAAGCTCACGCTGCCGCAGAACTGAAGGTATTTCAGGAAGCAGCTCGAAAGCATTATAATTATAACCTATGTTAAAACCTGTAAAATATGGAACTGCCATGACTATCAGAAGAACTGAAAGTACTGCAATTTTCTTTTTATTTAAAAATTTAGTATAGATCCTGGAAATACTGATCCCATTATCTGCCGTCGTCTTACTCCTGGTCTTTAATACCCTCAAAATAACAGGGAGAATAATCAAGACAAGGACTAAACACATTAAAATTCCAGTACCTGCTATAAATCCCAGCTCCTTAATACCTTTAAATTCTGAAAACATGAGGAGAAAGAAGGCGGCTGCAGTAGTAATTGCTCCTGCGGCAATACCCGGTACAACATTTTTAAAAACTTCAGCTACTGCATCAAAATGGCTTTTCCCCTTATCAATTTCATGAAAATAATGGGAAATAAAGTGAATTGAAAAATCGATACCAAGACCCAGTAATATTACAGCAAATATACTCGTAACAAGATTAAGCCTCCCAATGACCAATTGGTTTATTCCCAGAGTCCAGACAATTGCTATTAAAACAGGTATGGATGCTATCAGAGAGGACCATACTCTTTTGAAAGCTGCCATAAACAGAATAACAATACCCACCAGAGAGAGTAAAGAAACAATCAATATCCTGTTATTCAACAGGGACTGCTGCTCTTCCATCATCTTTGCCATGCCATTTACATCTACACTTATTTCGGGATAATCCGGTTTTAGTTCACCTAGAATAGTATTTACATCTGCAGTCATCTCTTTGAAAAAAAACATATCATGATTGGGGTTAGTAGGCCTGAGAAACATAATCATTCTATTACTGCTGCTAATATAGTAGTAACCGTTCTCTGTAGTTAAACTGGATCCACTACCGTTTTTGCTGGATATAAAATTTGAATTATCAGACAAATTCCATCTATTAATTTGTTTCCGCAGCTCAGTATTTCTCTCAACCAGAAGCTGAAGATTCTTAAAAAACTGAGTACCCTCCGGTTTCTTCATCATAGAACGGTTCAGTATAACTTTATATTTATTGAGAAAGGAGATTATTTCTCTATAATCATTCTCTCCTGCATAGAGCAAAAAGTTATCCGTAAAAAAATCTACAGGAATACGGTAATCCACAGATAATATCGTATTAGTAAAATCTGACGCTTTGTTATTTATTTCATTGGCAAATAATTCCATTCTGGATTTATCAGGACCCTCCAATACCAGTATGATATTATCAAATCCACCAAAATTTTTCGAAATTCTGTTAAATTTAATTATATCTTCGTCCTGGTCCGGAAGTAATGTATAGGTTCCCATTTCTATATTGGTTTTTGAGGCTATGATCCCCCAGAATACAGTACCAAGAAGGATCAGAATAACAATAAAGATAGACATATTTCTACTAAAGTTACCGTCAAAAGCTTTTATAGCCATACCCTGCCCCTCCCATATCTTTTATCTGCTTTTTATAATAAGATCATTTCCAGACCTTTTCCATGCGTTTGAACCACCTGCCAGTTCCACAATATTTGTATATCCAGATTTGACCAACTCTCTGCTTGCATACTGGCTCATAGGACCACTCATACAGTACAGTACAATAAGTGCATCTTTACGGGGATACTGTTCCATAATATCATTAATTCTATTAAAAGCAATGTTTGCATCTGTTTTTGGAATTTCACCCTGATAAGGAATATGGACATTAATCAGGTCAAAGTTCTTATTCTCCAGCATTCTTTTCAGCTGATCAGAACTTACCTGCCTGTAACCATATCTATTTACGGGAATTTCCTGTAGGAATATACCATTGGGACTAATCGCAAAAGAAGGACTGATCCCAGCCCCATTCATCATACTGCCGGATTCATTCCCTTCAGGAAAAATCATTCCCACTGTTAAAATACTAAATACTGCAAATGTTAAAATTTTTCTCATAAAAACTCCTTAAACCCGAATACCTTATTATCCTTATAGTTAAGCATAGTTTGTGAAAATAATATGAAAGTTAAATAATTATCTATCACTTATTGACTTAGGTATAAAACTTGTGTAATTTTATAGTAGTAAACCATGAATATATTCCGATTCGGCACAGTAATAGCGCTACTTGCTTCACTTTCTACAACTTCACTTTTTTCAGATAACTATACATTGAATCTCTGTCTGGAGGAAACCTTTTCTCCCAATGAATTTTCTGAACCTGAAGAAATTTCCGGACAAATAAAACTGGAAACTAAGAAATATTTCTGTAATGATGAATTGACCATTGATAATGGAATTATAGATAAAACTACCTACATTAAAAATTATCAATACTTCCATTCTAAGAACTTTTCTCCAACTATTAATAATATTCTGTCAGAGCTTATCCTAGTAGAAAGTTCTTCTAATATTATTAATAATACCGAACTATTATATCTAATTAACAGCTCCTTTCTAATCTAAATCCTTCATACTCATTAACAGTAATTTTAAATTAATTCATTTATTTATCAGGAGGATACATCATGAAAAAAATAATTTTAGTATTAATTATCACCATTTCTATTTCAACTGCTATTTCAGCCGCTACCATTCAGGAAAAATTAGCGGAGAACGGGTTTGCTGTAGCAGACAAAACAGTTCCATCAATTAACTTTAAACTGGAAAATATAGAAGGTATTGAGGAGGAGCTGACCGATTATCGGGGAAAAGTAGTTTTTCTTAACTTCTGGGCAACTTGGTGTGGTCCCTGCCGGTATGAGATGCCCTCTATGGAAAAACTCTATAAAGAATTCAAGGATGATGGTCTGGCGATACTGGCAATAAACCTGGGAGAAACAGCTCCTGATGTAAGAGAATTTATGGAGAAATATAAGCTCTCCTTCCCGGCACTTCTGGATACTGACAGATCTGTTTCCTTAAAATATGGAGTCAGAAGCATTCCAACAACCTACCTGATTGGAAGAGACGGCAATATTCTTGGGATGGCAGTTGGTGCAAGGGAATGGGATTCCAATGCTATAAAACAGTTGTTCAGAGAGATTCTGGAATAGAGATTTATTTAAGTATATAGGACATATCATGAATATAAATATCTTTCTTGCTTTTACGGCAGGACTAATATCATTTCTTTCTCCCTGTATTTTTCCTGTTATCCCATCCTATCTTTCATATATCAGTGGTCTTAGTATTTCCAATTTTACCAGTCAGAAAGGTAACAAGTGGAATCTACTGATGAATTCAATACTCTTTGTTTTCGGGTTTACAATAATCTTTGTTCTAATGGGTATTTTTTTCAGTAGTTTAGGCATCGCACTAAGCGGAATAACCAGGTATATCAATATGGTTGCCGGAGTTATAGTTATATTTCTGGGGTTTAATTTTATTTTTAATTTCTGGAAGATTTTGAACCTGGAAAAAAGAATCCATTTTAAACACAGACCAGCTGGAAAACCGGGTTCTGTTCTTCTTGGAATGGCATTTGGTGCAGGATGGACCCCCTGTATAGGCCCCATCCTTGCATCAATCCTTATTGTAGCCGGTTCCTCAGGATCTGTTTACAGAGGAGCTGCTCTGCTCTTTGCATTTTCAACAGGACTAGGGATTCCCTTTATTTTAGCAGGACTGTTTTTTTCTTTTTTTCAGAAAACTATAGTCAAAATACGCCCACATTTAAACCGGATAAAAACTCTAAGTGGATTGTTTCTTATTATAATTGGAATTCTAATTTTCAGTGGCCAGCTTTCAAAAATGAATATTCTTCTGTATGCATATGCCAATAAATTACATAACTGGGAGATAAACCATTTATATGCATCAAGAGCTGTTTACGGATCAATTTTCTTTATTCCTTCATTATTTGCTGCAGCAGGAGCCTGGAGATCCTTCACTAAATATACAAAAATGAACCTGAAACACTTTACCCCTATTTTATGGTTCGGGCTATTCCTGATTCTGGTGAGTGCTGCAGTACTTATCTATTCCGGTTTTTTTGAAATTGGAAAACTGATACAAAAATGGCTTACTTTTCAGGGAATATAGTTTTACTGTCTCTTTCACAATATTTTCATAATTGTTAAGTAAGTTCGAGCCATCAAAATGAGGTACAGAGTAAAAAATTTATGGAGGTGGTTTATGAGTAAAAAAAGGAAATGGATCCTTACAACTGTTGCAGTTGCTGCAGTTATACTGGCCGGTGGTGGATATGCCTGGGGCAGATTAGGTTATTCCGGTTTTGGAATGATGGGGGGATTCGGTACAGGTTCGGGTATGATGGGTTTCAGCACCTCTAATATCAGTTCATCGGGTAAAAGGTTAACCCCGGATAGAGTCGAAGCAGAACTGGAAAATTTTTTACTCTCCTACTATGACAATAGTTTTTATATCGAGGAAGTAATGGAGTTCAGTAATAATTATTATGCCCAGATAGGACATAAGGATGAGGAAACACTGGCTTTTGAACTTTTAATTGATCCCTACAGCGGTTCAATAAGTGAAGAACCCGGTCCCAATATGATGTGGAACAGGAGCTATGGTCAGATGCGATGGAGATTCTGGAACAAAAACCGAAAGATGTCCGTATCCGAACCTGAAGCAGTAACGGCAGCACAGGAATATCTTGACCGCTATCAGCCCGGCAGCAAAGCAGAACCCCATGCTGACAAGTTCAATGGTTACTACACAATACATACTGTCAACAAAAAAGGAGAGGTAACGGGTATGTTGAGTGTTAATGGATACAACAGCAGGGTCTGGTACCATAACTGGCATGGCGCAAACTTAGCTGTGCTTAGTTCTGGTACCTTATCAGAGGAAGATAATGAAGAATATTAAAACAAATAGGTTTATAAATTATTTCTGTGTAAACTATTATATTGATTTAACAGGAAATCAGACTTATACTACTTTTACGGTAGTCTTTAAAAAATCCAATGGAGGGAGTTATGTCAGAATACAAATGTCCAATGTCATGTGAAGGTGATAAAACCTATGAAAAACCGGGGTCCTGTCCGGTTTGTGGTATGTTTCTTAAAGCCGCAGGTGATGAAGAAGATCACTCGGGTCATGATCACTCGGGTCATGATCACTCAAGTCACTCACACTCAAGTCATGATCACACTCAAAAGACTCTGTGCATCTGCGGTGATGAGGATTGTTCAGGATCCTGTAAAACAAACTGCCAATGTACTTTCCAGGAATTGGTTCTTAACCAGGAAGTAATAACAGATGTCGCCCCTGAAAAAAATGGTGAATTTATCTGTCCAATGAGATGTGAAGACGATAAAACATACCCTGAACCGGGTTCCTGCCCTGTCTGCGGGATGCACCTTAATAGGGTAATTGCTTTTGGAGTACCTCAGCCTGAAAAAGAAACAGATGAAGTCAAGGCTTTCAAGGATATGCGGCTCAAGTTTATAGTTGGAGCAATATTCTCTTTTCCAATACTTATCCTTGCCATGTCGGAACTTATACCCGGGGCATCTGAATTGATAAAAACCTACATCAGTCCTCAGGCAAATCAGCTGGCTCAATTTATACTTTCCATTCCTGTAATGTTCTATGCAGGTTTCTTTATTTACAAAAGGGGAGTACTTAGTCTGATTACCAGAAACCTGAATATGTTTACCCTAATAATGATCGGTACCGGCGCTGCCTGGATATACAGCTTTTTCGGCTTGTTCTTTCCAGAATTTTTTCCAAACTCCCTGCTGAATGCAGAAGGTCAGATTCCGGGATATTTCGAAGCTGCCTCTGTTATTATTACTCTCGTTATTCTGGGACAGCTGCTGGAACTTCTTGCCCATGTAAGAACCAATTCGGCTATTAAAGAGTTATTAAATCTTGTTCCCGCAACAGCCTTTGTTATTCGTAACGGAGAGGAGAAAGAAGTTCCACTTTCGGAGGTTCATGTTAATGATATTCTAAAAGTAAGACCTGGAGACAAAATTCCTGTTGACGGAGTAATTCAGGAAGGAAACGGTATTGTTGATGAGTCAATGATTACTGGAGAACCTCTGCCTGTCGATAAGGAAGTGGGTGATGAAGTAACAGGTGGGACGATCAACTCCAATGGCAGTTTTTTAATGACTGCAGTTAAGGTTGGCGGAGAAACCCTGCTGGCAAGAATTATTAATATGGTTAATGAGGCCTCCCGGTCAAAGGCACCTATCCAGAAAATAGCCGATAAGGTATCCGGAGTCTTCGTTCCTGCGGTAGTGGCAATTGCAGTAATTACAATGATTGTCTGGGGACTGAACGGATCCTGGGATCTGGGCTTTGTCTATGCCATTGCTGTTCTCATAATTGCCTGCCCATGTGCTCTCGGACTGGCAACCCCTGTTTCCATAATGGTAGGAACAGGTCGTGCCGCCCAAACAGGAATTCTTATAAAGAATGCCAGAGCACTGGAACAGATGAGAAAAGTTACAGCCGTAATGGTGGATAAAACAGGAACACTTACAGAAGGAAAGCCTGCAGTCCATATGTTTAAAAGCCTCGGTTCATATTCGGATAAAGAAATCCTGCAGATTGCGGCTTCTGTGGACTCAAACAGTGAGCATCCTCTTGCAAAAGCAATTATTGATGCTTCCAAAGAAGAAAATCTGGAACTTAAAAAGACATCGGACTTTACTTCCATTACAGGAAAGGGTGTTCTTGCTAAAATTGGGAACAAACAGATTGGAGTAGGCAGTTTAAAATTACTGGAACACTTCAATATAGAATTACCAAAACTGGAAGATTCTATTACTGACCTGCAGAAAAAAGGCCACACACTGATATACATTTTATCGGATGAGAAACTTGCCGGAGTACTAAGTATTACTGATAAAATAAAGGCTTCCACTCTTGCAGCAGTAAAAACTCTGCAGCATAATCATATTAAGGTAATTATGATGACCGGAGATAATAAAATGACTGCTGCTGCTGTTTCCGAAGAGCTACATCTGGATGATTTTTATGCAGAATGTATGCCCGAGGATAAATACCGCCTGGTCAAAGAACTACAGGAAAAAGGCGAGATTGTGTGTATGGCTGGTGACGGTATAAATGATGCACCTGCTCTGGCTCTGGCGGATGTTGGAATTGCCATGGGTACCGGAACTGACGTCGCCATGGAGAGTGCCTCTATTACCCTGGTAAAGGGAGATCTTATGGGGATATCCAAATCCAGCATTCTCAGCACAAGGGTAATGGGCAACATAAAACAAAACCTTTTCTTTGCATTTGTTTATAACGGGATTGGGATTCCTATTGCAGCTCTGGGACTGCTTAATCCAATATTTGCAGGACTGGCAATGTCATTCAGTTCCGTATCTGTCCTTGTAAATTCTCTCAGATTAAAGAGAGTCTCTTTTGATTAGAGGGTTTTCTCCAAGGCTGAAGCTTTCCGTCTTTTTTATATTGATGGCTGCTTTAGCCATAGGAACCCCTCATCTGTTTGACGGGCATCTTTTTTTAAATAAAAAGTATGCCCAGTCAGCAGTAATATTTTTAGATTTTGCCTTGTCGTTTTTTTTAGGCTATAACTATCTGAAAGATCTGGATAAAATTAATAAAGAAAAAAAATATTCTGAAAGACTACTCAATAAATCGTATAAGCACCTGGGAGTAACCAACCGTAAAATTGGTATTCTACAGGATTTTATCAGTATAATGGCAGATGAAAATATAGATTCAAGAAAAATAATTATGTCTCTGACAGAATACCTTGTCTATTCAATTACCAAGTCTTCCAATGGCATAGTCAGATTTATAGACAGAAGTAACAGCAGAACTATGACGGAGTGGAATATTCTGGCCAAAGGGCCGGAAGTAATTAAGATATCAAATAGAAAAATCCTTAACGGAGAGCAGTCCGGATCACTTAATGAAAATTTTCAATACATTAAAAGCAGACTGGCACATACTAAAGTGGAATGTGCTTTTATTTTTGACTCGGACTGCAGTGATTTTGATTCTTCATTCCTGATGATACTGTTAACACAAATACACTCCCTTGGAATTGTACAGAAGCAGATACCACATATAAAAACAGAAGTATCTTCTTTATAAGAATAATAATTAAGGTATTGTGCAGTTAAAATAGGTTTTATACTGATTCACTTAGATTAAAAATACAGCTGATAGTTGTACCCTCTCCCACAACACTTTCTGCTGTAATTCTCCCCCCATGGGATTCCACAATAGTTTTGGAGATTGAAAGGCCAAGTCCTGTGCCTCCACTCCCCCTGGAACGTGATGTGTCCACCCTGTAGAAACGGTCAAATATCATAGGAAGCTGTTCCTTCTCTATACCTATTCCGGAGTCTGTAACAGAAATTACAAGCTCATTTTCGTCACTATTCCGAACTAATTGAGCTGCGATAATTATTTTACTTCCTCCGGGACTGTATCTAATAGAATTCGAGAGTAAATTATTAAGAACCTGCCTGATTCTCCTCTCATCAAGCCGTACAAGAGGAATATCCCTGTCATATTTCTTTACAAGTAATATTTTCTTCTCCATAGCAGAACTCTTGAATGATTTAAAAACATTATCCAGAATATTATAAATATTTTCATCTTTTAAATTTAGAAGTTTTGTACTTACTTCAAAACTTTCCAGAAGCTGAAGATCCTCCACTATACTGGACAGAATTACGGTGTCCTGATAAATATTTTTTATTGTTCCTATCTCCAGAGGATAGACACCATCCAGAATTGCCTCAAGTTCCCCCTGAATAGTAGTAATAGGAGTACGGATCTCATGGGCAATATCTGCAGTCAGCTGGCTCCGCCATTTCTTGGCTTCTGATAATTTGCTGCTCATTTCATTAAAATTATTTGCAAGATTATTTATCTCATCTTCACTGTCAATCGATACCTGAACATCAAGATCTCCTTCTGTAATCTGGCTTATTGCTTTTGACAGATGATTAAGGGGAGACACAATTGACGACACAAAGTAATACCCCAGAACTATGGAAATTAAAACAATTATCAATGATGACAAGCCAATAGCCCAGTTTACAGATCGCAAAAAATATTTATCCATGGGATTCAAAACCGGATCAATCATACTCCCATAAAGAACTGTTCCAACTATTATTTCTGCAGACCGTATGGGAACCCCCTTAAGCCAGTGCTCAGGGGGGTGGACTTCTCCCACCTTTAGGTTCATGGAATCTGTAATTATCTGACCGCTATTGTTAATAAGAATGAGTCTTTGAGAATTCTCCAGAAGAGGGATCGCAGCAGGCTCCATCATATTCTGATGATTAGTATAGCGGCCCATAAGCATACTCATTCTGTCCCGTGAGTCCTTCCAGATTGTATGAACGAAGTTATTAACATTTTCCCAGGAATTATCATTTATCTCGTAATATTTTTTTAGCAGAATTGCATAATCTTTTGCAATTATCAGATCACTGTCCAGTATAAAACGTTTAAACTGCCGGGTCGTTAAAAGATTTACCGAAATGAGCATTATTGAAGCAACTGAAATTATTAATACAGCAAATATTCCGAGAAGCTTAACAGTTAGTTTACTCCTTCGGGTTTTGGTAAAGTTACTCAAATTTATACCCTACCCCGTGAACTGTATGAATAAGCCCCGCTTTGTTCCCCGATTCTCCAATAAGCTTTCGAATATTTTTAATATGCGCATCGATAGTCCGTTCAAAAATCTCCCCCTCTGCCTGAATCTGCTCAAGCAGTGCAGCTCTGGAAAAAACCTGTCCCGGAGACTTAATGAATGTTTCTAGTATTCTGAACTGCAGTGCAGTAATATCGATCTCAATGTTTTTATAAAACACTTCCTGTCGTTCAGAATCCAGAATTAAATCCTTATACTTTATCTGTCTGGAAATACCCCGGGATCCGGGCTGATCATATTCAACTCGCCTGAACAAAGCATCCACTCTTGCTACCATCTCGTTGGGACTAAATGGTTTTACAATATAATCATCTGCTCCAAGCTTCAGTCCGGTCAGTTTATCGTTCTCTTCAGATTTAGCTGTCAGCATGATTATCGGAACCGAGGAATTTTTTCTAACTCTCTTTACTATCTCCAGACCGGATAATCCCGGAAGCATTACATCCAGTATAAGAAGATCCGGCTGATTTTTTTCAAAGGATTTAACTGCCGACAGGCCGTCAAAAGCAAGAAGTGTATTATACCCGTCTCGTTTCAGATACGACTGAATTAATAATGCTACCCTGGAATGATCCTCAACAATCAACACTGTTTTCATTATTAACTATTCTCCTCTTGGCATACTATATCACATTAGGCAGAGTGTCATTCCAGCAAGTGATTTCCCACAGTATTCATTAATTTACAAAAGGCTCCCCGAATATTGATAGCCGGGAAGCCCTTTTGAATTCGAATTGTTATCAGGAGTGATCGTCATCACCCTCTTCCATCTGTACAATTGAACCATGCCAGGAGTGATACCAGATATCCCCGGTATAACCATTTACGCTGAGCATACCTTCGACTTTACCATCCTTTACGGTATGGATTGTATAATATCCGTAAAATCTGTCAGCATGTTCCTCTGCCACAAGATCAGCAGAATTAGCAGAGAGAAACTCACCTGCTTTTATTATTGCATCTTCTTCTGTAAGAGTCATCTCTTCCGAACTAAAGCCACCCATAGGACCATACTTTGCATTCCACATCATATTCGGACCTGGCTCACCACTAACATAACCGTAGTAGGGGTCAACTAATAGTTCGAAAGCGTTGATACCTGTGTCAGATTCTTTAATCTGTGCATAAAAATTACCCTGGAATTCCATTATTTCGTTTAGTTCAAGATTTTCCATTCTTCTGTCATTTAAATACTCCAAAACTTTACCTTTTGCCTCATCAATGGAAAGGCGTTCACCTGGAGGATTATCTGTATTAATTCCAAATCCACCCATCGTCCCGAAAGAACCGTTTCCTCCCATCATACCATAGGATCCATTTCCTCCCATCATACCGTAGGAACCATTTCCTCCCATCATACCGTAGGAGCCGGAGCCGTTGAAGGATTCCTCATCCATCATTCCATTTCCCCAGTACCTGCCCTCTGTATTTTCCCTTTCTCCTTCTGCCGATACAAACGTAACTGCTGTAAGTAATAACAGTGTTGATAAAACAAGAGTATAAGCTATTCTCTTCATAAATTTCCTTCCTTTAAGATTTTTCTTTTTGCTGATTATAATGTAGAGATACGTTATGAAAATATTATGAAAGAAAAAATTAAATTGTTTTTTAATTTTAACTCCTCTGTCCCTTGACGGCAGCAAATATATATATTATATATGAACACATGATCATATATAGGGAAGTAATAAGATGAAACAGGACGAAGGAAAATGCAAGACATATTTAATTCACCCGAACACAGTGGAAAAAGTGCTGCAGGATATTCCGCAAGAGGAACTTTTAATAGATCTTGCAGATTTTTTTAAAATATTTGGAGATACCACACGTATAAGGATACTCAGTGCACTCTTTGTTACCGAGATGTGTGTGTGTGATCTTTCTGAAGTCCTTGGGGTAAGTCAGTCAGCAATGTCCCATCAATTAAAAACACTGCGTCAGGCAGGGCTTGTAAAATACAGAAAAGAGGGAAAGTCAGCTGTCTACTCTCTCAAAGATAATCATGTAAAGCAGATTATCGATACAGGAATTATCCATATCACAGAGCAATAAGGAGAACGAGATGGAAAAATATAGATTAAGGAACCTGGATTGTGCAGACTGTGCATTAAAAATTGAGACGGGCCTTAAAAAACTGGATAGCGTAAACTTTGCTTCTATAAATTTTGCAACAGCCCAGCTCCGGATAGATACAGAAAACATAGAGGAAGCAGAAAAGCTGATTAAGGATCTGGAGCCTGAAGTAGAACTTGTTGGTCAGACAGCTCATAGTCATGAGCAGGATGAAGACCTTAATTTAAAAACTGAACTGATCCGTCTGGGTCTGCTGCTTGCCTCATTTGCAGGAGGTTTAATATTTATAGACAAACTGGAGGCCACTCCATTTCATCTGGGAGAATGGGTTGTATTCCTTGCTGTCTATCTTTTCAGCGGTTGGAAAGTTCTCCGGGCTGCCGGGCGTAATATACTTAAGGGTCGTATTTTTGACGAAAACTTCCTTATGGCAATCGCTACTATTGGTGCAATGTTCATTCATGCTCTGCCTGAAGCTGCAGGGGTCATGATTTTCTTTACTGTAGGAGAATTTTTCGAAGATCTTGCCCTTGCCAGATCCAGGAAATCAATAAAAGCCCTTATGGAAATACGTCCGGATTCAGCCAGAATACTAAAAGATGGCGAGTATGTAGATATTAGCCCTGAGGGAGTGAAAACAGGTAGTACAATTCTGGTCAAACCCGGAGAACGTGTACCTCTGGATGGAGAAGTTATCTCGGGAGATTCCCAGGTTGACACATCTGCCCTGACAGGAGAATCTGTACCGAGAACTATTAATAAAGGTTCAGTAATTCTGGCAGGAATGGTTCTGCTTTCCGGTTCTCTGACTATAAAAACAACAAAAACTTTTGCAAATTCATCTCTTTCCAGAATTCTTGAACTTGTGGAAGATGCTCTTCAGAAAAAAGCAAAAACAGAAAAATTCATTACAACATTTGCACGTTACTACACCCCCATAATAGTTTTTTCTGCTCTTGGAATAGCTCTCCTGCCACCTTTGCTTGTTCCTGGAGCACTTTTTAGCACATGGATCTACCGTGCGCTGGTAATCCTTGTAATTTCCTGTCCCTGTGCTCTGGTTATAAGCATTCCCCTGGGATATTTCGGTGGAATTGGAGGCGCATCCCGAAAAGGTATTCTTATAAAAGGTTCCAACTACATTGATATTCTGGCTAAGGTTAAAACAGTTGTGTTTGATAAAACAGGAACCCTCACAACAGGAACTTTTGAAGTAACAGAGATCAATCCAAGAAACGGTTTTTCCAGAGATGATATTATTAAAACCGCTGCTCTTGCCGAAGCACATTCAAACCACCCCGTTGCTCTCTCCATAAAAAAAGCCTGGGGAGGAGAGGTTCGTGAATCAGACGTAACTTCCCACGAAGATATACCTGGTTATGGAATAAAAGCAATAATCGATGGAAAAACTATTCTTGTAGGTAATGACAGACTTCTTCATAGAGAAAATATTAAACATACCGACTGTGAGATAGCGGCAACAGTAGCATATGTTGTAATAGACAGCGTTTACAGCGGATATATTATTATCAGTGACCGAATAAAGGAGGATTCTGCAAAAGCCCTTAGGGAATTAAAAAAACTAGGTATCCAAAAGACAGTGATGCTGACAGGTGACAACGAAAAAACTGCAAAAAGTGTCGCTGCAGAAATTGGTATTGACGAATACTATGCAGAACTTCTACCGGATGACAAAGTTAAGAAACTGACAGAGATTATATCTGCAAATAATGGTTATACAGCATTTGTCGGAGACGGTATCAATGATGCTCCGGTAATTGCCCTGGCAGATGCCGGTATTGCAATGGGAGAACTGGGATCGGATGCTGCAATAGAAACAGCAGACATTGTTCTTATGACAGACGCTCCGTCTAAAATAGCCCAGGCTGTTAAAATAAGCAGAAAAACCCGCACAATAGTAATTCAGAATATTACCATAGCACTTGTTATAAAACTGGTTTTTGTAGGATTAGGTATAGCAGGTCTTGCAGGAATGTGGGAAGCAGTATTTGCAGATGTAGGAGTTGCGCTTATAGCAATTTTTAATGCCTTAAGGGTTTTAAAGTAGGAACTTACTATTTACTGAATGTATAAGTACCTGTGTGCATTATGCTACAGGTACTTATTTTTAAGGGGAATATATGATTCAAAAAAATAAATCCTACTTCAAAGTCCCATCTCCACGATTCTTCAGTTACCCAATTCTTGGTCTTATAGTTTCAACAGCTCTATTGTTAATAATTGTTGGTATTTTAACGTGGACTAACTACAACAGAGAATCACAACTACTGGAAGATTCCCTAAAACGGCAGGGTGAAACTGTCATAAGTGCAATGAAGGCAGGATTCCGTTCCGGCATGGATATTATGTGGAAAAAATCACAGCTTAATTTATTATTCAAGGAAACTGCCACAGGTCCAAATATTGACAGAATCCTGCTGGTTGATAGTAATGGCTCTGTCCTGAATGATAGCATGAATCCCAGTACAAATTGGTATGACAAATTCTTTTTTAACCCTGATAAAAACGGTTAAACAGTAACTTTGGTATACCAGAATTCAAACAGGGAGAATATATTTCGTTTAATAAGCCCTTACGTATTTACAGGTAATCAGATGAATCAATTTAGAAAAGGGCAGTTTTGCAAAGAAGGGGGAGAAATAAATTCAGTGGGGTTTAGTACTGGTAGTTACTATATTATCCTTGATTTAAAAATGTTTGAGTACCAGGAAGCTCAGGCAGAAGATATTCGCTTTTCCATACTTTATGGTTTAATACTTCTTGTAGTAGGATCAGCCTCCTTCTATTTTTTACTTCTGGCTCAAAACTATTATGTAACAAACCATACTCTTAAAACAATGGAAAGTTATACACAGAATATTCTGGAAAGTATGCCCAATGGCCTTATATCTCTGGATAATGAAGGAAAGATTGAATCTATTAACCATAACGCCCTTCAATTACTTAAACTTGATTCAGACAAGATAAAAGGGAAAAAGATTGATGTTGTTCTGCAGAACTGTAAACTACCGGAACCTTCTTTATTGGATAATAATATTCTTCAAAAACAAATAGAATGCCAGTTAAATGACAACTCAGTAATTCCTCTTAATATAACAGTAAGCAAGTTAAATAATGGATTGGGAGAGAAAATTGGGCTTGTAATTATTCTTAGTGATCTCCGGGATATTCGTTCCCTGGAAAAGCAGATACTGAGATCAGAAAGACTTGCCAGTCTGGGAAGAATGGCAGCAGGGATTGCCCACGAAATTCGAAATCCTCTAAGTTCTATAAAGGGCTTTGTTCAGTACTTTAGAAATAGATTCCCTGATAATTCCAGGGATCGTGCCTATGCGTCTGTTGTGGTTAATGAGGTGGATCGTCTGAATCGTGTAATTCAGGACATGCTGAACTTTGCAAAACCAAAAGAACCAAAACTTGAAAAAATTATACTCCAGGACGTTATTGACCATAGTTTAAAACTTATGAAACCCGATATAAGCGGAAATGCTATAGAGGTATCAACAAATTATTCAGAAACCAGTCCAATATATATTTTTGGAGATTTTGATATGTTAACACAGGTTTTTCTAAATCTCTTATTAAATGCTATCGATGCAATGAAAACCAATGGGAAGCTAAGTATATCAATTTTCCGTAAAGCTGAAATTACCAATGTCATTATGACTGATAATGGGGAAGGGATACCTGACAAAAATATTCGAAAAATATTTGATCCATTTTATACTTCCAAAAAAGAAGGAGCTGGTCTGGGACTGGCTATAGTACACAGGATTATTGAGAGTCATGAAGGCGAGATTAGTGTTGAAAGTATTCCAGGAAGTACAATTTTTCGAATAACTTTTAAAACAAGTAGGAAATATTGAACAGGAGTAAGAACAGATGAACCTAGTGATAAAAAAATCAATACTTATTATTGATGATGATACAGGCCATAGATTAATGCTTAGGGCATCTCTTGATGGAAAAGAATATGAAATAAGTGAAGCGGAAAGCGGGGAAGAAGCTATTGAAATGGTCACTGATAAATTCTTTGATTTAGTTCTTCTGGATTTAAAAATGAAAGAGATGGATGGGATAGAAACTCTCAAATTTATCAAAAAAATAAGCCCATCCATTCCAGTCCTAATAATGACAGCATACGCCAGTGTCGACACAGCAGTACAAGGTTTAAAACTGGGAGCCATCGATTATATGGTGAAACCTATGGATATGAATCAGTTACTCGTAAGTATTGAAAAGATCTTAAATTCAAATCAACTTAAAGTAGATAATACGGTATTAAAAGAGCAGTTTCATTATAACTTTGATTTTTCAACAATTATAGGAGAAAGTAAAAAAATTAAAGATGTTTTTGAAATACTTGCCATGGCTGCACCCAGTGATGCAACAATACTAATTTTAGGGGATAGTGGCACTGGTAAAGAATTAATTGCAAATGTTGTTTATCGCAACAGCTTTCGAAAAGAAAAATCCTTTATTAAAATAAACTGTGCCTCACTGGCCGAAAACCTTCTGGAAAGTGAATTGTTCGGCCATGAGGAAGGGGCATTTACCGGTGCAGTAACAAAGCGTTTGGGAAGATTTGAGCAGGCCGATGGAGGCACTCTCTTTCTGGATGAAATTGGCGACATGAGTCTTGAAACACAGGCTAAGATCCTGAGAGTTCTACAGGAGGGAGAATTTGAACGTCTGGGTGGAGAACAATCCATTAAAACAGATGTAAGAATTATAGCCGCCACTAATAAAAATTTGGAAGAGGAAATACAGCAGGGGAAATTCCGTAAAGATCTATTTTTTAGATTGAGTGTTGTAACAGTCCATATTCCACCACTCAATGAACGAAAAGAAGATATACCTGCCATTGCAGATTATTTTTTAAAAAAATATACAAAAAAAATAACCGCCTGATCAATGGGTTCACCCCTGCAGCAATAGATCTGTTTATGAGATATGAATGGCCCGGAAATGTTAGAGAGTTGGAAAATATTGTAGAAAGGGCTGTAATTCTTTCCAGAGAAACATTTATATCACCGAATGCCCTGCCTATAAATCTAACAAAGGAATCAGCTCAAAGAGAGATCGTATTGGAAAATACTCTTGTAGGTCGCTCAATAAAGGATGTTGAAAAAGAATTAATTACCAATACCCTAGAGCAAACTGGAAATAATATTACAAAAACAGCAGAAATTCTGGGACTGACCCGGCGTGGATTACAATATAAATTAAAGGAAATGGGCATTCGTTAGTGTGAATAAATATCACGATTAAAAATATTTCCCACTAGAACAGCGTGAAATATTTTCACATTAAAGATATTTACTTTTCGTTTATTTTCAAATATAAACCTTAATAAATTTTTAATTCCTTACATTGCAAGTATTTAGCGTGCCAACCCTTAAAAGTTGGCACACTAAATGCATATATAATGACATCAACTTGTAAGGAGGTAGAAAAATCAACTGTTTCTGGGATGACATTACATATCGTATGGGGTGGGTTTTCAGATTACCTGTTCTTTGGCTGCTGATACTAGTAGCCGCAGGTGCTTTCCTGTTTATAATTATATACCAACGGTTTTCGAACCATTCGTTATATCCAGGAACCCGACTGAAAGAGAACTGTCCAAATTGCAATAGTTCTTTGGAAGAATCTTATCTGCTTTGTCCGGAATGTCATTTCAGACTAAAGGAGAACTGCATGTCATGCAGTAAAATTATCAAGACAGAATGGGATATTTGTCCATACTGCGGTGAAAATTTAACTTAGTTAAATAACTGGGTTAAAAATAAAATTAACAACAATTTAAGCGGAGGCTACAGCATGTTACATTCAAAAACATTTAAAACTATTTTTATGGTAGGAGTATTCCTGCTAATTTCAACACTGGCATTTTCTCAGGGAATGCGTAACTGGAATGACTGGGATCGTGGAGCAGGATCAGGTTGGTGGAATAACGGGGTATCTGCTCAATATTCATTATCTGCAGATCAGATTCAAAATATAAATAAGATCAGGCTGCAATATAATCAGAGACTTCTTCCTCTGCAGAACGAACTGGATTCAGTCCTGTACGAAGCAAGGTCGTACTCATTAACTCCAAATGCCGATACAAACAGGATAAAAAATTACAATAAAAAGAGTCGGGATCTTGAAGGGAAAATTGCAGATATCAGAGTCGACATGCAGGCTGATATAAACAAGCTCATGACTTCTGACCAAATACTCAACTTTAATAACGGCGGATATGGATGGTGGGATTCAGACAGAGACTGGTGGTACGAGAGGTCGGGTATGGGCTACGGGATGTCATCCGGAATAGGCAGGACAGGATCATTTGGCATGAGAAGAAGTACTATGAGGGGTAATCCATATTGTTGGTAAAAGGTTTATGACAAAGGAAAAAGGGCAGATGAGGTACGACTCTATCTGCCCTTTTTTATTCACCAGGAATTTTCAAATATGTACATTAGTCTATTAATTTCCAGAATATTACTGGTACTCACTTGTAATGGAACCATTCAGTCAGTATCTCAAAAGTTGAAAATCTACCAGCAGTTCCGGAGATTTTACCGATAAATTACCAGTGTCATTGTTGATTTGATGAATTTTGAAATAAGATATTTATATTTCAGTTATCTTTATTCCTAAATCAGCTGCAGCTTTTGCCAATATGATATCTGATGTAACAAGTTCCAGTTTGTTAGTAAATGCAACGGCCAAATGCAGGGCATCAAGGGATCTCAGAGCTGTATCAAAGCTTCCAATCCAGCTTTGGGCAAGCTCATACTCCCTTTGAAGAATGGGAAAGCTTTGATATATACGTTCCTTTATATGCAGCTGAAAAAAAGAAATAATTCTAATCCCATCTGCCCTGGAAATATCCTTCATCCGGACACGCCTGGATACAGCAGAGTTAAATTCAATTTTACTTAAAGGGCTAATTGACATTTTAGCCTTTCCTGTAATGAAATCCTGAATTTTACTGCTATTTATTTCGGGAATATAGAGAGCAACCAGAACACTTGTATCAAGATAGTACATTAATAACGTTCTTCATTCCGTATATCAAGAACAACCTCACTGGTCGGCTTCCCATTGACCATTATCGAGTTTCTGAATTCAGTAATATCAGGAAAGTGAATTCCATCTACGCCAGGAGGAACAAGACGGGCAACCTCATTTCCACGACGAGTAATCGATATTACCTGACCCTGTTCTGCTTCAGTTAACAGAGAACTTAATGACTTCCTTGCTTCTCTGGCAGTAATAGTATGCATGTATGCCCCCTGTATGTGTACACTTAAAGTATACTCATGTAGTAAAATCTTGTCAAATAAATCTTTTTGCGCTGTCTCATCTATCCTACTTTAAAGATAGCTCTTCTTTATTATAAGGCCAGTACACTGGCGCAAAAAACAAATCAGTACATTAGTCTGCAAATTTCCAGAATTACCGGCAATTGCAGCTTTTAAAAGTTATGCAATATCATTAGGATCTTCCATCTCAGCAATATCCACATAACCCTTCTGAATACTGTATGTGGCAATAGATAGCTTTCTGCCCTCGTCCAGTGGAATATAAACATCAATATCCTCTGTCAGTCCGGCAAGATAAAAAACTGCCCCCTGGGCTTCACTTAAGACTGCTGCTGCAATGGGCACAAGACCATCATCAAATGGTTCATTCGGATCAGCACCCTCTTTAATCAGTAAATCCAGGTCATCAATTTTCTTCACTCTTCAGGAAGCTCCATTCTAGCAGAAATTTTACCATTGTACATGGAAGGAGAAAAATTTAATTAGTATCAGAGCCAATTTCAAAAATAGAGTTTTATGTTTTCCCTTGACTCTGCACCATGGTGCCAAGTTTATATTACTGTTATAGTCTGTTACTGAAGAAGATTAATTACAATTTTTTGGAGTTAAAGGAGTTAATAAATGATTAAATATAAAAAATCAGGAAAATCCGGTGAAAAAACAGATTTCGATATAATTGTTGTAGGGGGAGGTTCAGCAGGATTTTCCGCTGCTATCAGAGGCGCAGAGATGGGAAAAAAAGTTGCCCTTATTGAAAACAGGACAATAGGAGGAACTTGTGTAAATATAGGCTGTGTTCCATCAAAATTTATTATCAGTGAAGCTTTTTCGGGTACCAGCTGGAATAAAATCAAGGAGGGAAGAGACAACCTTGTCAGAAATTTACGAAATGAGAAATATATAAAAGTTTTGGAAAGCTACTCTGACAATGTAACTTATATTCATGAGACCGCCACTTTTACAGATAACAATTCCGTTATCCTATCCAGTGGTAAAACCGTTACTGCAGATCTTTATATTATAACAACAGGATCAAAACCCTCATTTCCTGATATTACGGGTATTCAGGAAATCGACCCACTGGATAGTACTGGCCTCCTTTTTATAGAAAATCTCCCGGAATCACTGATTATCGTTGGGGGGCGTTTTATTGCCCTTGAACTCGGTCATGTTTTTGCAAAACTGGGAGTAAGGGTAACAATACTCCAGCGTAGTAAAAAATTAATACCAGACTATAATACGAATATAAGTGACGAGGTAGAGAAATTGTTTCGGGATCAGGATATAGAAGTAATTACAGGAACAAAACTTCTTAAGGCTTCTCCAAAAGGGAGTCTGAAAACTCTCACATATAGTAAAGAGGGGAAAGAGAAGGAGATCAGCGCAGATAGAATAGTTTTTGCCACAGGCAGAACTGGTAATACAGACTCCCTTAACCCTGGAGCAGCTGGTATAAAACTGGACGACTCCGGTCATATTATTACCGATAAATATCTGAGGACATCCAATCCTAAAATCTTCGCAGCCGGAGATGTGCTGGCTTCACCAGGCCTTGTTTATGTAGCAGCCAAGGAGGGTCAGACTGCTGTAACAAATGCTTTTTCCGAACTGCCTCTCCCTTTGAAATATGACAGTGTTCCAGAGGTTATTTTTACCCATCCACAAATAGCAAGGGCAGGAATAAGAGAACAAGATGCGGTAACCAGAGGAATCCCTGTATCGATAAGTAAATTTTTCATCTCGGATACTCCCTACGGTCTTGCCAACAATGATAAAAAGGGAGTTATTATTTTAATAAAAAACAGGGACAGCGGAGAACTGATTGGCGGAGAGATATTTGCTAAAGATGCGGGGAATATGATTCAGACAATCACAATTGCAATAAAAGCACATATGACAATTGAAGATATTGTAGGCACCTACTTTCCCTATCTTACAGCCGTCGAAGGTATCAAACTTGGTGCCGTTGTATTTAATAAGGATGTTAAAATGCTGAGCTGCTGTGCGGGTTAATCTGTATATGGAGGTAAAGGATGACCAGATCTGAAATTTCCCGAAAAACCGGAATATCAGTACGAACCATTCGGTTTTACGAGGACAAAAGGATTATCCTTATGTTCCTGTACACTGTTTCTGCCAAACACCTTATCCATTTCCAGAAAACAATATTCCTTTTCTGCCCTGGCAGCTTCATAAAATGTTGATTTCAAATATTCATGATGATATTGCAGGCAGATTCAGAAAAGACAATGAATATATACGTGTAGGAAAACATACCGCGCCAAGTCCTAAAAAGCGGTAGAACGTTTGGTAAAAATGCTTTCAGCATACAATGCTGCAAGGCATAAGAATATTATAAACAAGGCGAACAGGCAGACAATTGAAGCTTTTTTAGAAAGGGGTATTTAGAAAATTGGTCAGTAAGGCTTTTGAGATGTCTATGAGCTCGGTCTGCTTTGGCTTTTTGCGCCAGTTGTAAGCACTCCGGATTAGAGAAAAAGTACTTTTTAAGTAGAAGATGTAATACAGCGCAAAAAGTAGGAAATATTTGACACTATTGAATACTTATAGTATACTCATAGTTTTTGTATAGTATATGACTATGTCATTTATAATCAGCTGATTATTCGGAAGATAATATAAATTGAAATAGTTCCTTCATCTGCAAATTTTAAGGAATAAGGAGGAAAAGTACATCACACACGGAAAATCACAGTATTGGATAAGGAAACGTATATGGAGAAAATCTGGTTTCTCTGTTTATCCCAGAAAGATGTGATTGAGACGGATGTGAACTGGGTTAGCGGTTTCTCCAACAGTTTCCACTATGGCTTGCCGTCTGTTATGGGGCTTATGATTTTGAACAACGTGCAAAAAGGCCAACCCCCTCGCAGTAATGGTCTGCCCCTGGATTACCGTAATAAAATCAAGAGCTGTTTACGCTGTCGCGGCAAAGTTTGGAGCAATAAGAGACACAGAGGCTGTGAGGGTCTATGATGTAAATCAAGGTATTTCCGAACACTACATCGATTCCATAAGTAAAAAGGTTCCATTCGGAATTGAAACGGGCATATCTCTAAAGGATGTAATTGGTGGATCTGGATCTCCTATTCTTGTAAAATAGTAAAGTTAATAAGCATTGGAACTTATACAACCAAAGCCTGAAGGAGGGCATTTTTATGGAGAACGATGTATGCAGCATTATAAGAGAACGAATTGTCAATCTCTATTATCAACCTGGTGAACATCTTAACGAGGCTAAATTAGCGGAGGAACTTCAGGTTAGCCGAACACCTATTCGAGAAGCTCTGATACGTCTCTCATCGGAAAAATTGGTTATCATTGTACCTCGCTCAGGGGTTCGGGTTTCTGAAATCAATCTTCATGACTTTAAGGTATTAATGGAAATAAGGTTGATCCTGGAGCGAGGAGCAGTTCGACTTGCCACCCTGAAGGCTAATAAGTATCAGATTCATAGTCTGGAAGAACTGGATATGAAGGTCAAACAGGCTGATTATGAAGACTCGTCTACAATGCTTAACTACGATACCCAATTCCATAAAATTATCTATGAAATTGCCGATAATTTCTATCTAAGTGACTACCTTTCCATAGTGATGAATCAATTTATCAGGATAGAAAAAATAATTTCCTACAAGCCAGCTGTTTTTCAGGCTCAACTCACAAAGTTCATTCAGGCAATGAAACAAAAGGATCTGGATCAAACAGAGAAACTGATCGAACATCATCTTGAAAACATTGTTAAAAGAGTCGAAACCTATATTAGAACTACATGATATAGGCTCAGTGAGGATAAACAAATGATACACAAGGCTGAAAAACATTTCTACCTATATAGGCTCCTGGTAATAAGCAAATAGAGAAAATACATGCACCAAACCAGGTCGCTTTAAACCATGACCAAACTTAATATGTGGACTTTGCCTGCTCTAATGATCACCGATGGGTTACTGGTCGCTCAGTCACACCTTCCGATCCTACAATCGTATGTACCAGGGTTCGTTCATCGTTGAGCATACGCCAGGATAACATCTTTTGGGCATATTTGAGAACCAGCTCCGTGTATGCCTTATCTCCAGCCAAATTATGCAATTCGTCAGCATCTTTTTTAAGATCAAATAATAATGGGGGAAGATCAGCAAAATGAACATACTTGTATTGTTCATCCCGGATCACATTAAATGAACATGCTTCAAAATCGATACCCAGCTCTTTATCCGGTGAAGCTGAATATCCCCAGGCTTCTTTCATATAGCGGAAATCGACTTCCCAATGAACCTCAGTTCGCCATTTTTCCGGTGTCTTTCCCAAAAGAAAAGGAACAAGGGAACGACCGTCACACTGTATCGGAATATTAGCATCAAAAATATCCAAAATAGTCGGTAAAATATCTACGTTTTCGGTAAAGTCTTCCACCACAAGCCCGTGAGGATATTTCTCTTTCTCATCTGGTAGGCGTATGATACAGGGTACATGAAAACTCTCATCAAAGTAAGCCGCAGGTGGCAATAGATGATGATCTCCCAGTTGAGCGCCATGATCACTTACAAATACGATGACAGTGTTTTCATACTGGCCATTCTCTTTAAGCAATGTCAGGATCTTGCCAATATTATCGTCAAGTTCTGTCATTAGTCCGTAATAAGTGGCACGCAACTGTCGCATCGATTTTTCATCTCTGGGGTATATACCGGTATGATAATAGCCACTATTTAAATCCTGATTCAGTAAATAAGCAAGATACGGGTGTTGTTTTGCCTCTACTTCCAGCGAAGATGCTCGCTTAAAATCAGGAACATCATCTGGATGATAAAGAAGATTGTAAGGCTCCGGTGCAAGATAGGGGCGATGAGGCTTAAGATAACTGACATGAAGAAACCATTGTTGTCTGCCAGACCTTCTAATAAACTGAAGCGCCTGATCCGTAATAAAGGCGGTATCGCTTTCTTCTTTTGAATAACAAGCGGGAGCATAGGCTTTCCCCCGTGTTTCTACCCCTGGATATCCCTCTACGGATTTATAATAGAGATCACGAGAATTTTTTGGAACCGTATATCCCCGTTTTTCGAGCCATAAAGCCCAGGACTCTGTACAGATGGTCGATACGTTCAGAACTTTTTGAAACCCGGGAAGAACGCCACAACTGTTTTTGATCGCCGGATCCTGTGAAGAATACGAACGAGGATCCGGCGTAGTATCAGTGTATCCGATTAAGGCAGGATCATAACCCAGTTTCCTGAGCTCCAGGGCAATGTTGGTGTGGCGTGCATCAAGGGGTGTTCCATTTTCAACCGTACGGTGGTTCTGAAGATACATTCCAGTGTAGAGTGAAGCCCGGCTCGGACCACATGGCGTGCATTGAGTAAAGTGGTTTCGGAACAGAACACCATCAGCGGCAAGAGAGTCAAGATTCGGCGTTTTAACTGTGGGGTGGTCTAAGATAGATAAACATTCCCCTCTCCATTGATCTACAGTAATGAATAATATATTATTCTGTTTCATAATGTTCTTATTACTCCTCAAACTCACTATTACGATAGAGACTATGTTCCATACCCCTTTTCAGGATTACAACCATAGCAGGAAAATATCTCCGAAAACGTTTTTTTCATTTTTTTATGCGACTATTACATCAGTGTCGGATCCAGCCGATCGCGGACCCAATCTCCCAGTATACTCATAGAGAGGGTTGCCAGAAAAATAGCGACTCCTGGAAAAACGGTTATCCACCATGCAGTAGTCAGGTAGTCCCTTCCGAATCCAAGCATATTTCCAAGACTCGTCAGTGGTGGCTGGACTCCGATGCCGAGAAAACTTAATGAACTCTCCAGAATGACTGTACCTGGAAAGTTAAGTGTCATATTTACAATTAATGCACTGGATATATTTGGAAGAATATGCCGCAGGTAAACCCTTATTGGAGTTGCACCAAGGGTGTTGACCGCTATCGCATAACCATGGGTTATTGCAGATAATGTAAGTCCCCGTGTTATTCGGGCATAGCGCTCCCATCCATAGATACCCATCAGTCCAATAAACAGCACCAGGTTGTTTCCAAAAAATGCAAGCAATGTCAGCGAAATAATGAAAAAGGGCAAAGAAGCCTGAAAATCAATACCGGCCATCACAACGTCGTCAACCCAGCCGCGAAAGTGCGCTGCAAGAAAACCCAGTGCTGTACCCAGAATTGCACCGATGACGGTACCTAAAAATGCAATCAATAGACTCATACGAATTGAAAAAATGAGGCGGCTTAGAACATCACGCCCGAGATCGTCAGTACCAAACAGATGATTCCAGTCCCCTCCCTCCATCCAAACAGGCGCTTGCAACCTTGTCCTCAGGTCGATCGACGTGAAATCATAGGGAGAAATAAGCGTTGCGAAAACAGCGACAAAAATCATAAACAATAACCATAACGCTGCAATTATGACAATTGGTGGGTAGCGGCCAAAAAATCGGTGAATTCGGATTTGAAAGTTTTCCTGTGGCTTCTCTTCAGAATGTGTCAATTCAACTTCTAGTTTATCAGTCATGGCAGATCCTATAATTCTTCTGATCGGAGATCGCGAACCCGTGGATCCAACCATCCATAAGCAATATCAACGATTAAATTAGCAGTAACCATCGAAACCGCAATTAATAGTATGGTCACCTGCACCACTGCCAGGTCTCGATTAGCCACTGCAGTAACCAACAACCGCCCCACACCGGGCCATGCAAATACATTTTCGGTAATGACACCCCCAACAATCAGACTACCAATAAAAAAACCCGCTATAGTTACGATCGGAATTGCTGCGTTAGGGAGCGCATGTTCGCGTACTACTTTTTTCCAGGGGACACCCTTGGCTATTGCGGTGCGAATGTATGGTTGATTTAGTATTTCCAGCATCGCTGACCGTGTAAACCGGGCAAATACAGCAGCTTCCGCAGTGGCCATCGTTATGACCGGCATAATGTAGTGCTTCCACGAATCACTTCCGGCACTAGGCAGTACTCGCCAGGTCACTGAAAAAAGGAGAATTAAAAGTACACCAAGAAAAAAGTTTGGGATACTCAAACCCATAACAGCCAGTGTCATTGTTACGCGATCCCTTTTTGTGTTGTGATGAAGCGCCGATTGAATACCCGCCGGAATTCCAATCAGCAGAGTAACAGCAGCAGTGACCCACATCAGAGAGAGAGTTTTCGGAATACGTTCCGCCACTACTTCAACAGCGTCTCGGCCGTCGAGGTATGATTTACCTAAATCACCGTGAAAAACATTACTTATGTAAATTACATATTGCTGCCAAATAGGTTTGTTAAGACCCCAAGCCTCACGAAGTATTTCAAGAGACTCTGAGTCTGCATCGGGGCCAAAAATTAGTAACGCAGAGTCACCGGATAGTCGCAGAGCGACAAAAATAAAGGTGACAATAAGACAGATCGTTAGCAGAGCGCGAAATATTTTTCTTATGAAAAATCGAATTGACATGGTACTTCCTCGTTCACATTAAATTTCACCGTGGGCAAGATGGCAAGCGACCAACTGTCCATTCTTCAGAGACTTTAACTCAGGTATACGTTCTGCACAGCCGGGTTTAGCCCGATGACAGCGCGTATGGAAGCGACACCCTGAGGGTAGATCGATAGGACTCGGAGGATCGCTTTTTAGAAATATCCGCTGGCGGTTAAGTCCGGGCTCAGGAATCGGTATGGCAGAAAGCAATGCCTGTGTATATGGATGTGCAGGACTATTAAATAACAGATCAATTTGTGCCTGTTCAACGACCTTACCCAGATACATCACCGATACACGTTCACAGATATGACGCACTATATTCAGGTCATGGCTGATGAATATCATCGTTAGCCCCATCCGCTCTCGCAGCCTGGCGAGTAAATTAATAACCTGAGCCTGGATAGATACATCGAGAGCCGAAGTGGGTTCGTCACAAACCAGGAGTTGAGGCTCCATAATCAATGCCCGGGCCAGTACCACTCTTTGCCGTTGCCCTCCGCTCAATTCATGAGGATACCGGTAGAATGTGTGGTCTTTCAAATCTATTGAACGAAGAAGCTCAGCCGCCTTATCATGACACTCGGATTTGGACGCAATGTTGTGTATGATCAGTGGTTCGGTAACCTGATCGATGATTTTCATGCGTGGATCCAGAGCTCCCAGAGGATCCTGGAATACATACTGCATATGTTGACGGAGTTTGCGTAACTCAACCGGCAGTAGCCCGGAAAGCTTCCGTCCATTAAACTTAATCACACCCGATGTCGGGTTATCGATTTTAAGCAGCAGCCGCGCTATTGTGGATTTACCGGAACCACTTTCACCAACGATGCCTAAAGTTTCACCCCTGCTTACCGAAAATGAAACACCATCAACCGCTTTGAGATTGTTTTTCTTACCGAATAATCCACCACTACTTCGAACTCGAAAGTACTTATGAAGATCAGTAACTTCCAACAAAGGCAGTCCGTTTTGATTCCGGAGGGATACAACTGAGGAACCTTCTTGCTTATTCAAACCTGAAACCCTCCATATTGGGGATTGAAGCAGGATATACTGCGACCGTGCGATTCTGTTGTTGGTGCCGGCTGCCTTATTTTACATACATTCAGCGCAACATTGCAACGTGGTTCAAATGCGCAGCCTCGGGGCATTTCGTGAGGAGCTGGTACTGATCCTTCTACAGGAAGCAGCATATCAATCTGCCTGTCTATACGAGGTAATGATGCGAGCAAGCCTCGTGTATATGGATGATGGGGATCAGCGAAGATACCCTCAACTGTACCTTTTTCAATGATGAGTCCACAATACATTACAGCCATACTGTCGCAGGTTTCTGCTACAACACTTAGATCATGTGTAATCAATATTATTGACATTTCCATTTCATTACGAAGGCTGCGAATTAGTTCTAGTATCTGTGCCTGAATGGTTACATCCAGGGCTGTGGTCGGTTCATCTGCAATAAGCAGCTGAGGCCGACCGGCCAAAGCCATAGCGATCATCACTCGCTGGTTCATCCCGCCGGATAGTTCGTGAGGATATTGCTTTAAACATTGTTTTGTTTCAGGGATGCCTACACGGTTCAATAGGCGCTCGGCCTCGATACGGGCAGCCTGTACTGTCACCCTCTGATGCTTTTTTACCATCTCTGTTTTTTTCTTTCCCATCACCTTATTATTCAAAAAGGGTATCGCGGAGTTGTAGATGATCGACTCAACCACCTGGCGGCCAATTGTGTGAACGGGATTGAGAGAACTCACAGGATCCTGAAAAATCATCGCGATGTCACGACCCCGCATTTTTGTAAGCCCATTCTCATCCAAGGTCAATAGATCTTGATTCTTATATCGAACATTGCCGCCGATACGAGCTCTGGGATCCAGCAACTTCATCACAGCCATACTGGTGATGCTTTTACCGCAACCGCTTTCACCCACCAAACCCAGAATCTCGCCCGGATAAACTTCAAATCCTACTCCATGCAGACACCGAATCCAGCCGGTGGGCGTATTAAAATCAATAGTCAGATCTGAGATTTGAAGCAGTGGCGCTCGTTGCGATTTTATTACAGATTCCGTCAGTTTTTCATTCATTTTAAAATATTTTACCCAACTCCTATAAATAATAATAAACAGTATTTATAAACTATAGCGCCATGAAATAACGCTGTAGTTCCATTATCGTGCGTGAAACACAGATATTATTTAAAACTCAAATTGGCTGCAGAAAGATCCATACTTGCATCGGGGTATGGAATCCAATCAATCTCATCACGCTTACCGTAAAACATAGTCAGTGCGTGCAGATTAATCTGAGCCGGATTTTCATACTCAACATAGTTAAGCATGCTACGCACCACTTTCCTACGCGTCTCAAGATCGGTACTGGTTTCCAGCGTTCTGCCCCACTCATCGAACTCCTTACTAAAATTATATACAGGCTCTTTCCCACCGTACTTATCTTCAAGTCGCATCCATGATTTAGGACCCAGGCGACGCCAAATCTGCCCTACCGGGTCACTATAGTTTGCAGTGTTCGACACGTTGAAAAGATGGCGGGTTTCGTCGTTTTTCAGGATTTGTGACCAATTCTCTTTCATTTCAATTTTCACATTTATACCAACCGCTTTCCACATTTCAACCAGAACCTGTGCTGTAGCCACCTCCAGGGTGTAATAGTCGGGTAGTATTCGATAATATATCGTCTCACCATTATAGCCTGACTTCTTAATTAACTCCCGCGCCTTATCTGGATCGTAGGTAAGGGCTTTGAAGTCTTCCAGATACATATCGCCGAACAGTTTCATTTGATAACCATTAGGAACCGTCGTACGACCATGATAGAGACTATCGACAATAAGCTGACGATCGATAGCCATGATCATTGCACGGCGCAGGTCGGGGCTTTTTAATATTTCGTTTGTTTCATCGAATTGAACAGTTCGAATGTTGGGAATCGGCCCTCCAATCGACGAGACACCCTCAGCCTTGTCTATACTCTCGAGCTGATCAGGAGGGATTTCTGTGATTATATCATATTCACCTGTTTTTAACCCCGCTATTCGGGCGGCAACTTCGGGCACAACTTTGAACGTAACAGTCCTGGCCGGTGCTTTTTTGCCCCAATAATCATCAAAAGCCTCCAGCTTAATGTAATCATCAGTCCTGATCTCAACAAGTTTATAAGGACCGGTGCCGACGACGTTCCGGCTCCAGGCTTCCCAATCAGTTGCTTCGAGAAAGGCCTTTTTACTGATAATTTCGCTCATATAATTGGCAAAGCGCTTTTCAAGTAAAAAATCAGGTAGTTTACTTCTTATACGGATGGTATAACGATCAACAACTTCCGGCAGTTCTATGCCGCCCAAATACATTTGACCAAACGTCCCTCCCTTTTCCTTGTTAAAGAGACGTTCCTGACCGAAGCTGAAGGCAACATCCTCAGCCGTCATCTCTTCGCCATTATGGAATTTTACACCTTCACGTAGTTTAAACTCAAGAGTCCTGTCGTCGAGACGCTTCCATTCTGTAGCCAGACCCGGTATGAACTTTTGGTTATCTTTAAAGTCGATGAGAATTAATGTTTCTGCAATGCTGTAGAGAACTCGCTCATGCACATTGCTATTCTCTCGCATCGGCTCCAGCACAGGAGGGTTCTTTTGAACTGCAACCACCAGATCAGGACGGCTTGCCTCCCCTCCAGCAGGTGTAGCAGGCTCCTCTGCCTTACCGCCGGCCATTACAAATCCTACGGAAAACATCAGTACTGTGACAAAAATCACTGTTCGAAATACTTTAGATAAATTTCTCATGAGACCTCCATAAATCTTTATTATTGTCGTTCGGATCTTTCAATATTGAAAGATATTTACACTTACCTCCTTCAAATAATATATTCACATAGTCACAAGACAATTACGTTAAACTGTTGTTAGATTTTTGTTAAATTGTAATCACTCAGCTATATATCTTCATAATAGGCAGTTACAGTCTTTACCTCTATAAAAAGAGCTTTTATACATACTACATATCAGGATGTTCTCCTGTTTCCAAATATCGTTTAATCTGTTCTACCCCTAACCCATCAATACCCATTTTCTCCAGATTTCTACCCTGTTTCCAGCAATCCTCACCAATAATAACACTTCCAATACCAATAAGAGCATCCATAGTAGGTGTTGCAATTCCAACAGCATTACCAATACTTGCCCATACCACCAAACCATAGGGAACATCTTCAGTAACATATCGATTGGCTAATGAATCAGGTCCTTTTATAGGAGTAAGACCCTCACTTGCATTAATGGCCTGCCATAGAGTTCCCTTAGGTCCATATCCTGATTCCACCATCATCTCGACAGCTGAAAGTAACTTTATTCCCATCTTTTCACCTATAGCGATCCGCTCTTTATCGATCGCCTCAATTACTTTTACAACCGAAGGGGTCATCCCCTCTTCATACATATAGAAATTACCATGTGATCTCTCAATTCTTCCTGTATTCAGTAAAACCCCTGCTGGATGAAGAAGAGGATTAAGAAACCCAAGGCCCGTTTCTATAATGTTATTCCTGGCTCTAAAAGAGGGATAGAGTTCTTTTATTTTGTCATAAACTACGCTTGTTTGATTACCTGGATGTGTTGCAAATGGACAAATAGACCTGATATGAAATGTTTTTACTTTACCAGGACCGACCAATCTGGTAGCAAAAGGAAGACCTCCAACCTCGGCTAAAATAATATTATTTTTATTACCTTTGTCCCTCAGAATTTTTCTAAATTCAAGAGTTCCCAATGTACCGGGCATAATTATTACGAGCTGATCCTCTCTCAAATATGGTGCTAATAATTCGGCGTATGTACCGATTGCAAATCCTGGCAAAGGAATAAAGATTATTTCAACATCTTCAATTGCTCTCCTTATATCCGTTGTAACAAGATTCAAATTAGCTTTTCCATGACCTGCTACACCAGATATTTCTATCTGGCAAGATTCAAACACTCCTTTCATTTGTACTGCAAATTCCTCTTTCTCGAACATATTGACCTGATGGCCTTTAAGAGAAAGATCTGCAGCTATTGTATGTGAACCATTCCCTCCTCCCATTACAGCAATCTTCATAGTCATCGTCTTTTTCCTCCACTTTACCTTAATATTTCCTTTTTAGATAACAGACCAGCAATAATATAAAGTATTAATTCTTTCTGTATATTCTAAGTATACTTTATGTATTCTAACGCTGTCAAGATATTTTTCTCTCCTAGGAGTCTGTCGCTCTTCAACTCCCTCTAAATTCGATTTTTTAAATATTGCCGCTGCTATGTAAAACTTCAGCAGATAGTTTGTATCTACTCTCAGTTGCCATACCTTTTTGTTACCGTAAAACCTCTTTAATTCTCCTTTTCTTAACGATACTTGCCATCTTTCATCAATTAAAGCACTTTTCGGGCAAACC
>JAJRQE010000213.1 GCA_024280415.1 Spirochaetota bacterium
AACAGAATTTACTGCATACATAAGCCCGGCCTTTGCCTTTTCGGCATCTGAAGTACTTATTACAACAACTACACGATCATTCATTTACAGCTCCTTTTCATTCGATTCATTTTTTTACAGGATTTTCCCATATTAAAGACTTACAGGAATAACAATAGAATCCACAAGAGGTTTAATTGTCCTTTCAATCATATTATATACCATTTCAGATTCACCCCTTCCTCCATACCAGGGATCGGGGACTTCATCACTTCCATCCTGTACTGGATCATAGTAACGAAAATAACGGACTATTCCAGGATTATCTACACCTTTTACAGTGTTCTTTATTCTCGACATTGTAGTATGATCCATTGCAAGAATCAAATTATACTCCTCTCCGTCCGAGGAATAAAAGCGCCTGGAATAGTGCTTAATGGCAAGACCGCGTTTTGCAGCAGTATGGATAATATTATCACACATGGCCTGTCCCTCGCTGAAAACATTTACCCCGGAAGATTCAACAGTTATCTTATTATCCAATCCATTTTTTTTTAGATAAATATTCAGTAGAATATGAGCAAGGGGAGACCTGCATACATTTCCCATACAAACAAACATTACTTTAAACATCCAGCTAATCCTTCTTGATTTTTCAAACTTAAACTTTGGAGCTTCTTGAAAAACTACACTTTTTCAAGAAGCTGTTACGGGGTCGAAAAATTAACCTGTTACTTTGTACATTTTAACTTTTCTAAAGATCCCTGCCAATTTCAAAGCCAGTGAGTTTTGAAATTGGCTCTTTGAATCTAAATTTCTAGCAGTTTTATCTGATTTAATCTATACTTGCTAATAGATATATTAATGATTCAGGTAGAGGAGTGGAAGATGAAGATAAACTGGGGAATTATAGGAGATGCAAGAATTGCAAGAAATTTTGTTATACCCGGAATGCAGGCCGGTAAGTACAGTAAAATTGTTGCAATAGCTTCCAGAAACATTTTAAAAGCAGAAAAAACAGCAGATAATATGGGAATTGAAAAGGCCTATGGCTCCTATGAAGATCTTCTGGCAGATAAATCTATAGATGCAGTCTACATCCCCCTGCCGAATCATCTTCATGTGGAATGGAGCATAAAGGCTATGGAAGCAGGAAAACATGTACTCTGCGAGAAGCCATTTGCACTATCCATAGATGATGTTGAAAAAGCAATTAAGGTCAGGGACAGAACCGGCAAAAAAATATCGGAAGCCTTTATGGTCAGATCCAACCTCCAGTGGTTAAAGGCAAAGGAACTGATTAAAAAAGATGAGTTCGGGAAACTACGAGCTGTCCAGGGCTTTTTCAGCTATAACAACACCGATCCGGATAATATAAGAAACTCAGCAGAGATGGGAGGTGGAGGAATATGGGATATTGGCTGTTATCCTGTAAATACTTCCCGCTTTATATTTGATGAAGAACCACTCAGGGTCGTATCCAGTATCGAATATGATCCGGTTTTTAAAGTAGATCGTCTGGCTTCTGTCCTTATGGAATATCCCGGAGGCCAGGCACAGTTTATAAGCTCAACCCAGATTACTCCCTTTCAGAGAATGCTTTTTGTGGGAACAAAGGAACACCTGGAGGTGGAAATTCCCTTTAATGCTCCGGATAAAGTATCTGCAAGGATATTTATAAGTGATAATTTTACAAGAGCTGAGGAAAGAGAGCTTATTGAACTTCCTGTCTGTAATCAGTATACCCTTCAGGGTGATGCTTTCTCCAAAGCTATAATTGAAAACACTGAGGTACCTGTCACCCTGGAAGATACTCTTAAAAATAGTGCTGTTTTATTGGCAATATTCAGATCCGCACAAACAGGCAGATGGGAGAATGTTTCTATATGACATTTTACAGTGCTGCTATAATGCTCTTTCTTGTAATGGATCCATTCGGGAATATACCTGTTTTTCTATCTGTCCTGTCACATGTTGAGCCTGAAAAACGGATAAAAATAATTATCAGAGAGCTGCTTATAGCCCTTATCTTTCTTTTATTCTTCCTTTTCTTCGGTAAGTACATATTAACAGGTATGCATATTACAGAACCTGCTCTGGGAATTGCAGGGGGAACAATACTGTTTCTTATTGCAATAAAAATGATTTTTCCAGGATCAAATTCATCCTTTGTAAATGAGGATGACAGGGAGAGCGACCCTCTGATAGTTCCTCTGGCAGTACCCATGGTAGCAGGCCCCTCATCAATGGCTATGGTAATTCTTTTAAGTACCCAGTATCCCCATCAGCTTTTCAGCTGGCTGGGAGCACTGCTCACAGCCTGGTCTGTGGGTTTTATTATCCTGATTATGGCAGAAAAACTTAGTAAAATTGTCGGACGGAGGACACTGAAAGCCATTGAAAGACTAATGGGTATGATCCTTACAACAATGGCCGTTCAAATGCTTCTAACAGGAATAGAGACATTTATAGCATCGGTGTAACCGGTGTCTCGATACATTAATGTATATAGATGACGGTTTACAACTCTATCTTTATTTCGTTTTTTACATACTTATGAATAATAGCTGCAAGTAAAGGCTGATAATCAATTCCAGACTGTCTTGCCTTTGCTTTCAGACCAATAAGGTCATCTTTTGGCAGACGAAAGGTTATTTTACTGTCTTTTTTCTTCTTCGACCGGAGAGCAGCTTCTTTTAGCTTTAACAGAAGCCGATCTTCTTCAACAGGGGATAAACTGTTGCCAGGGATCCAGGCACTTTCTATTTCCTGTATTTCATTTTTTTCATCTTCATTAAAATACCGAATATTATATAAATCCTTAGTCCTGTTATCCATCAGACATCTCCTTCTTAATTTTTCTGCTGGGATAAATAGTTTTAAGAAAAAAACCTTCCTCTAATTCCACAGCCGGACATACCCACCAGTATTCATCATACTGAAATAAAATAATTATCTGACCAGAATATTTTTCCTGGTTTGGATGGGGCTCAATAATAACTGACCCATCAATTATCATCTCACAGACAATTTCAAAAGAGATATCCCTGGTTTTTAATAAATACTGATTTTTTTCTTCATTCCAATCAATGGTCATCTATTTAACAGTACCACTTCAGATGGCCATTGTCCATACATTTAGTAATCCAGCTCGGAAGCTGTTGTAAAAATTTACCGGGAGATATACCCATTAATAATTCCCGCTCTTAAACTAAACTATTAACTCTTTTTCCCCGAAATGAATTTTTGAAAAGAAATTAAATAAGGGAGAATGTTTCTGACAGGAATAGAGACATTTATAGCATCGATGTAGTGGAAATAATTGTTTAAATCAACTGAAGACCAAAGTCAACAAAATGTTTAAAGTCAATAATATTTTCGGTTGCCAGACTGGCATTACTGATAATTGCAGCAGATGCTATCATGGCATCCACACGCAAATGTCTCTTCCTTCCGGATTTATTGAACAAATGTGCCGCTTCTGCTGAATGATCCGATGTAAAGGGAATTACCCTTTCTTCGAGTAAAGAATGCACAACAATTATTCCTTCATCATCTACAGGACCGCAGAGGAATTCATACCAGGCTACTCCGGAGGTACAAAGGATCTCACCATTTTGTATCCATTCAATAATACGGATTGCTTCTATTGTTTCTGGTATAAGAGATCTTATTAAGTAGTTTGTATCGAGAAGAATCATTACTAACGACCCCAGTCAGAGCGGTTTTCAGCAACTTCATCAAGATATTCATTGACAGCATTAATCTTAAGATTGCTTCGTTTATGGTACTGCCTAAGGCTGTCAAGTTTATCTTCAGTTTCAGTTTTTATTTCACTTTCTGCCTGTTTAATAGCTTTCCGTACAACCTCAGCCTGGGAGACATGCCATATAGCCGCCAGTTTTCTTAACCTGAGAATAGTCGCTTCATCCAGTGCAAAGGTCGTTCGTTTATTCATTATCGCCATACCATAAGGATGTACCATAAGCTATCATCTGTCAAGTGTGAAAAGTCATATCAACCTGGCAGTTTACAACTCTAATTTAATTTCATTTTTTACATACTTATGAATAATAACTGTAGGTAAGGGCTGATAATCAATTCCAGACTGTCTGTCCTTTGCTTTTGCAATGTCCATGAATTAACCAGTTACTGATTCAAATATTTTTATCTGTATGAAATTGTTCCATCTTATTCCTGACTTCAATTCTTTTTAGCCGGAAATGATTCTTTAAATCTGATTTACTTATTGTACATGGTTCATGAAAGTGAAAGTTGAGTTTGTTAAAAGGGAGTGGAATAGTATAATCATCCCACCGCTTTGTTAATTTGATTTTATATTTTATATCAGGTGTTATTAAAAGTAGTTTATAATTCAGAAGCATACCCATAAATAAGGGAAATTCCTTTGGTTCGTGATATGGGCCAAGGGGACCATCAAGAGTAATTACTAAATTACCTCCGTCCCCTTCCTGTAATCTCTGTTTTATTCTATGAATATATTTTCCATCTTCAAAATTGTCCGGTATACGGATTGTGGTGTATCCATAATAATTGCACAGGGAAGTTATGTAATCGCCTCGTGGGTCTTTTGTGGTAAGAATGTACTGCTTTTTACCTTTGAGTAATGGGTACAAACAATAGCTGTCTCCATGCCAGAATGAAACTATATAATTCCCTTCCTTAGAATTACGATTTAAAAGAAGATCAAATGAACCGGAATAGCTTATTTTGCTGGTTTTATACACAAAATTAATATAGCGGATATTTATCAGATTCAATAACTTACTAAAAATATTCAATTAATTTTATATCCTTTTTACCTGATTTTCTTTTTCTTAGCCCAAAAATGTTTTGATACCGGACTATTCCTCTGTCTGCAATATCATGATTTCCTGGTATAGAAATCATCGGGTTCTTAAATAGTTTAAGTAGTTTTGAAACTCCATTTTAAATTTCATTCTTTTCAAAATCGCTGAATAAAAGGTTATAGCTCTTTATGAGTGATAAAAGTGCGATAACAGTTATTATAATAACAATCAGTCTGTTGCTTTTAAAATTCATAATTTCGTAATTCCAGATACTTATAATCTATAGTATAATTTGAACTTATGGAATATAATTCTATATACTACAAATAACAATTTTAAGGAATATGTTTGTTCAGAAGAGTTAAACTAAAAAGAGAATACTTAATGTATGTAATTGGCAGTCTGGTATTTATGAGTCTCGCTGTAATTACATTATTTTTGATATTTAAAGGGTTTAAGGGATCCGAAGGATTGGTCATTCCAGGTTTATTTACCCTGGCAAGCGGAATAAAGCTGGTGATTCTGCTCCTTCTTTTCTATACTTTTGACGGCCTCAGGCTCCTCTGTGTATTTAAAACATTCGGTACTGATGTTTCCTTTCTCCTGATGATTAAACTAATTTTTATAAATGTATTTGCATCCGGCGTTACCCCTCTGGCAACAGGTGGTGGATTTGCACAGATCTATTTCCTTAATAAGAATAAAGTCCCTGTGGGAACGGCAACTGCTGCAACGACAATACGGACTGTTATTGCCTCAATTATTATCTTTGCTTCTGTACCTGTGATACTTACCCTGGAAAAGGGGCTTAAGGCTGTAATTCCAATACAGCATGGAATAATTTATTCACTCCTGCTGATTTTAATGTACGCCTTACTCTTCTATGGACTTATAAAACAAAAAAACCTGTTAAAGAAGGTGGTATATTCAATCCTGCGATTATTACGAAGAGTGCATCTGTTAAAATCTGAGAAATATGAAAAGGTAAAAGCTTCTGTTGATAAAGAAATATCCCACTTTGCAGAGAGTCTGTTACGTTTTTGGTACGGCCGCAAAATATACTTTTTCCTTTCAATACTTAGTTCTGTTGTGTATCTTTTCCTCCTCTTCGTTTTTCCCTTCTTTTTATTACGACTAATGAAGGTTAAGGTTCATATTCTTACGGTAATTTCGATTCAGGTTCTTATAACCTTTCTCATTTACTTTACACCAACCCCCGGGGGTAGTGGTGTGGCAGAAGGGGGCTTCGCTTTAATTTTTGCCCATTTCGTCACGTCTGCCTATATCGCTCCCCTTACATTTTACTGGCGTTTTTTCACTATGTATCTTGGAATGATTATTGGATTTATTGTATTTTACCGGGAAGTATGGAAAAAAGATAATGGCGTATAAAATAAAAAGAAGAATTATAATTGCCTTTTTTATTATTCTGTATATTATCTTTTTGGGTTTGAAAATTAATATTACCCTTAGTAATTCTGAGTTTATTGATTACAATGCCAGGAATGCAGCCAGAATTGAGAATATACTCAATTTAAAGAATGACTATTCATTTATTGTTGTGGGTAATGCACGGAATTCCATTGGTGTTTTTGAAAAAAAATTGCTTCCCCTTATTAATAGTTCAGATGCTGATTTTGTTGTGTTCCTTGGTGATATGCTGTTGGATGGCGCAAATGATAAATATGGTGCATTAAACAGAACCCTCCGCAAGATCACTAAACCTGTTTTGTTTACGATTGGTGATACAGAGATATCTGATGGTGGAATTAAAAATTATTTCAGACACATAGGATCGCCAAGAATATTTTTTATTTCAGGGAAATCTGAATTTATCTTTCTTGACACGACAGGTTATACAGAAGAAGAATATCAGATAAACTGGTTGAAGGATCTGCTTGACAATATTCAGAATGTGTCCAGACGATTTGTTTTTATGAACCGACCTCCTCTAACAGAAACAAATAGGGAATCTGTCTCAGAGAATAAGTATCGGATGAGTACAGCTTTCAGAAGCACTCTTCTTAAAATTTTTGAAAAAAGCAATGTCTCGGCAGTTGTATCATCCAATAACGGCAGCTTTAACCAAATCACCAGGAATGGAGTGCTTTATGTAAGTAGTGGTGGTGGTGGTGGTGGAACACTTACTCATCAGAACAGAGAAAGTTTTTTCCACCTCACAATAATAGATGTTACAGATTCAGAAATTACTGTGTCTGTGCTTAAGCCTGAAACGGGTGATCTATCTGGGAATATGAACCTTTTTGATTATTTGTGGAACAAAATATTTTCCTGGGTCTATGTATATTTTCTCAATGTTATTTTGATAATATCACTCCTGTTCTTTGCTGTGTATCTTATCTATACACAATTAATTGAAAAAATTGATTACTATCCTGAATTTAATGAATCATTAAAGAAAGATTATCCCTTAACAATAGCAATGTTCACAAATAATTATCTTCCATTCATAGGAGGAGTTCCCCTTTCGATTGCCCGTCTCAAGCAAGGACTGGAGGCAAAGGGACATACAGTGTATATTTTTGCTCCCCGGTATGGTTCTGGTAACGAGATGAAACCAGAAAAAGGAATTATCCGTTGTTCGCCTCTGTTCCACTATAAAAAAGGGGAATTAATTGTTCCTGTTTCAAATATTTTTTCTTCAAAAATAAGAAGCGAGTTTAAGAAAATAAATCCTGATATTATTCATGTACATCACCCTTACTGGCTGGGGAGGGTTGGAAAAAAACTGGCAGCTGAATATAAAAAACCTGTTGTCTTTACCTATCACACACGTCTTGAGCAGTATAATCATTATGTACCCGTTTTTCATCGTCTTGCCGGTGGACAGGTGCCTCACATACTCATTAAGTTTTTTGCCGGAGCATGTGATGCTGTGGTTGCACCAACAAAGTCAGCTAAACGATATCTAAGGAATTTAGGTATTGGAAAGTTGATTATTGTTCAGCCTACCGGTATTGATATGAACCTATATATATCCGATAAACCCAATATATTAAAAACGAAAGATATTGATGATGATAAACTTATTCTGTTCAGTGTTTTTCGACTTTCCAAGGAAAAGAACCCGTACTTCCTTCTGGATGGAATTAAAAAACTTAGCAGGCTTAGTTCGGTACCATTTAAGTGTTTTATAGCAGGTACAGGACCTGAAGAAGATACAATCCTTGAGTACATCAAAGATAATAACATGGAGGAATATGTGGTTATGCTGGGAAAGGTGTCTCCAGAAAAAATTCCCGAGTACTATGCCGGAACTGATATATTTATCTTTTCTTCCCAGTCAGAAACTCAGGGGATGGTAATACTGGAAGCTATGGCAGGGAGAACTCCTGTTGTCGCTGTGGATTCAAGTGGAATTTCGGATATAGTTAAAAATGGAATAAATGGATATAAGACCCCGGCAAATCTGGATGAATGGATTCAAAAAATAAAGTATCTCCTGGAAAATAAAGCAAAACGTTCTGAATTAGGCGATCAGGCTCTTGAAACAGCAGGTGAAAACTCAATTGCAGGTATGAGTAAAAACATTCAGGATATGTATTACGAAATAATTGATTGGAAGAAAAAACACCCCCATCAAATTTTTATTCGTTGATTTCTATCCTCCTGCTATTCAACCTCGGACACTGTCAGTGTATTGCCATCCGGATCCTGAAATTTAAACATTCTCATCCCCTGCTCTGCAAATTCCCGTATTTCACCAATTATTTTTACATTCTGCGATTCCAGAAATTTCCTGAACTCATCCAGATTCTCAATCCCAAGGGTGAGAAAATTATTTTTTGGCGACTCTTCCCCTCCTGCCCATTTATTAAGGGCAAAGAAGGTATTAGGTGCTCCCGGAACAGACAGTTCAGCCCAGCCGTCAGACTCAAAAACAATCTTGCATCCCAGAATATCAGAATAAAAATCGAGCGAAGATTTTGTATCTTTTACCCATAAAAAGGATATTATATTTTTATAAACCGGCTTCATTTCCTGCTCCTTTTTTATACATAATTCCTGCTGTAGGACATACTGTCACACATTCACCGCAGCCGTCGCATATAGTGTCAACAAGAGATCTTCCAAATGGTGCGACCATCCTTGTTCCAAAGCCCCTGCCTACATATGCCAGAACATTAAATCCTTTAATTTCTGCACAGGCTCTTACACAGGCACCACAGTTAATACACTTATTAACTTCCATTTTGATAGTTGCATGAGTATGATCATTCTGAAAATCACGAATATCACCCGCAAAGTAGGACTGATCGGCTCCGTACTCTGTCGAATATATACGGAGCTTACATTCTAAGGCAGCTTCACATCCACATTCAAGGCACCGCTCTGCCTCTGATTTTGCCTTGTCTCTTGCAAATCCTGTTTCAATTTCAACAAATGTAGTGACTCTTTGTTTATCACCAATGAGGGGCATTTCCACTTTTGGGGTTTTTTCATAATGCTTAAAAACTTCCTCACTGATATCTTCCAAAGCACCCATGGTAGAATTGAACTGTTCCGGCTCTCCGGTAACATCCTCGCCATTTAAATACTGGTTTACCGAATATGCCGCTTTTCTGGCATTTCCAACAGCCCGGACAGCAATATCGGCTCCAGTCTGACAGTCACCACAGGTAAAAATCCCGGGTCTGTCTGTCATAAAGGTATCAGGATCTGCAACTATAGTTCCCCATCGGGTAAGTCCTACACCAGTTTCAACAATACTGTCTGTAACAACCTTCTGGCCAATAGCACTTATTACAGAAGATGCTTCTATTTCATACTCAGATCCTTCAACAGGCATAGGTCTTCTTCGGCCACTGGCATCTGGTTCTCCCAATTCCATGCGGATAGTCCGGACACTAACCCCCTTTCCCTTCTGTTCAACTTTAACAGGAGCTGCAAGAAACTCAATATTTACACCTTCATGAAGAGCTTCATCAATTTCAAAACTACTTGCAGGCATTTCTGCTCTTGTTCTCCTGTAAAGAACAGTAACTTCCGCACCCTTTCTAACAGCAGTTCTGGCTACATCAATAGCTGTATTTCCACCACCGACTACAACTACTTTATTACCAATATCAGGATCACCTCCGTCCCCAATCTGGCCCAGGTAATCTATTCCCGAATAAACACCAGGCAGATCCTCGCCTTCAACTCTCATTGAAGAAGCTCCCTGAGCACCTATGGCAATAACAAGTGCATCATAATCTGCTTCAAGATGTTTGACACTCATATCGCGGCCTATTACAGTATTGTACCTAACTTCTATACCCAGACCTTCAATAGCATCAAACTCATCTTTTAAAGTCTGATCTGTTAAACGATAGTAGGGAATACCATACCTCAGCATTCCCCCGGATTTTGCATGCGCTTCAAACACTGTAACAGAATGGCCATTTAATCTCAGATAATATGCTGCAGTCATGCCAGCAGGGCCGGCACCTATGACAGCAACACTCCTTCCTGTTGAAGGTGAGGGATCAGGAAGCTGAACTTCTCCAAACTCTTTTATCTCTGTATCCGAAATATGTCTCTTCATATAACAGATAGAAATTGATTCCTCTACTCTGCTCCTTCTGCATGCTGTTTCACATGGTCTTGGACAGATCCGTCCAAGTGCTCCGGGGATAGGTGCTGTCTCTCTAATTAATTTTGCTGCATCAGATTCTCTTCCCTCCCGTACAAGAGTAAGAAAACCCTGAATATCGATAGAAGATGGACATGCAACGGTGCAGGGTGCGACGCAGTCACCTGAATGGTCAGAAAGTAAAAGATTAAGGTTCATTCGTCTGCTCTCAGCAATCTCATCAGATTCTACTGTCACGGAGATCCCTTCTGTTACCTTTGTTGCACAGGAAGGAACAAGGTTGCCCCTTCCCCCTTCTATTTTTACAACACAGAGAAAGCAGCTTGTAAATGGCTCCAGTCCATCTGCATGACATAGTGTTGGAACCTCATATCCTGCAATTTCTGAAGCTTCAAGTATTGTTGATCCTTCCTCTATCTCTACATCAATTCCGTTTATCTTTAGATTAACTAATGCCATCTTATACTACCTCTATTGCATCAAAATTACATGCTTCAATACAGAGTCCGCATCGGGTACATGTTTCAGGGTCTATTACATGGATCTTTTTTCTCATCCCTTCAATTGCACTGACAGGACAAACCCTTGCACATAAAGTACAGCCGGTACAATTATCAGGTATAACCTGAATGGTAATTAACGACTTACAAACACCAGCAGGACACTCACGGTTCTTTATATGCGCTTCATACTCCTCACGAAAATATTTTATGGTTGTCAGAACAGGATTAGGTGCAAGCTGCCCAAGACCACAAAGTGAAGTTTTGGTTATATGCCCTGCAAGCTCTTCAAGTTTGTCCAGATCCTCCAGCTTACCATTACCCTCTGTAATTCTGATCAAAATCTCCAGCATACGTTTCGTACCTATACGGCAGAATGTACATTTACCACAGCTTTCATTCTGAGTAAATGACAGGAAGTACCTTGCAACATCAACCATACAGGTAGAGTCATCCATAACAACCATACCGCCGGAACCCATAATTGCACCGGTTTCATTGATTGAATCGTAGTCAATTGGGGTATCAAACAATCGTTCGGGTATACACCCGCCTGCAGGACCTCCCATCTGAACAGCTTTTACAGGTCGCCCGGAAGAGGTTCCACCACCAATATCAGTAACAATTTCTCTAATAGACAGACCCATAGGGACTTCTATTAAACCACCACGTTTTATTTTACCAGCTAAGGCAAATACTTTTGTGCCATAACTGTTTTTAAAAGCATATTTATTAAATGCGTCTGCACCGTTTAAAATAATAAAGGGTACATTCCCGTAAGTTTCCACATTATTAATATTGGTAGGAGATTTATTTATACCGGAATTTGCAGGAAAAGGAGGCCTTAACCTGGGCATCCCCCGCTTCCCTTCAATAGAGGCCATAAGGGCAGTCTCTTCACCACAGACAAAAGCACCTGCACCCTCTTTTACATGAAGATGAAAAGAAAAATCAGTTCCTAATATATTATCACCAATATAATTTTTCTCTTCTCCGGCAGCTATTGCAATATTAAGTCTTTTAATAGCCAGAGGATATTCTGCTCTGCAGTAAATAATCCCTTCCTTTGCACCTGTTGCATATGCTCCTATAAGCATCCCCTCAATTACCTTATGAGGATCTCCCTCTAAAATTGATCTGTCCATAAATGCACCGGGATCACCTTCATCTGCATTACAGACTAAATATTTATAATCTCCCTTACGACTAAGAACGGGATCCCGACACTCTGTGTCGCCCGTTTTATCTCCCTTACGACTAAGAACGGGATCCCGACACTCTGTGTCGCCCGTTTTATCTCCCTTAGCGCCTGCAAGAAAAGACCATTTAAGACCTGTAAGAAACCCTGCTCCTCCCCGCCCCTTAAGACCCGATGCTTTTACAATAGAAACCACCTCTTCTGGTTTATATTCCTCTATACATTTTGTTAAAGCTTTATATCCATCTGCTTCCAGATATTCATCTATACACTCTGGATTAATAATTCCACAATTTTGCAGAACAATCTTTACCTGCCTGTCCAGATATTTTTTTCCATCCTCAGACAGCGCAATCATATTCTTTTCAGGGAAAGTCCCTGTTTTTACTGATTCAAGTAATTCATCAGCAAATTTCTTATCCACATAGCCATATCTGCGGCGCTCACCGTTATGCTCGATCTCTACTATGGGTTCCGCATAACACATTCCAACACAGGAGGTAACTTCCAGATCCAATCCACCGCTTTTAAGATCAGGTGCCATGTAATCATAGATATCCTGAGCCCCGGCAGCTATTCCACAGGAACCAAGGCCGACAAATACTCTAGTGTTTTCCATCTTTATATTCCTTTACAATCTTTCGAACCTTACTGGAAGTAAGTTTTCCATAAACCTTGTCATCGATCATAACTACAGGTGCAAGGGAACAGCATCCCAGACAGGCAACTGTTTCCAGAGTAAAAAGCATATCTTCTGTAGTTCCGCCCTCTTCAACACCCAGTTCATCGCTAATTGAAGCTGTAAGAAGATCTGCACCGGAAACGTGGCAGGCAGTTCCCTTACATACCTTTATCAGGTGTTTCCCCATGGGAGTAAAACGGAACTGTGAGTAGAAGGTTGCAACACCATAGATATCCGCTGCAGGAACCTCCATAACATCAGCAACTGCTTCTACAAGGTCATCAGGAAGATAACTATGCCTGTTTTGAATTTCCTGAAGAAGGGGAATGACCTTTTCCGGTTCACTGCCCACCTCATTTACTATCTGCCGTGCTTCCTCAAGTACGGCACTACTGCAATCCTTACATGCCATGAAAGACTCCTGAAAATCAATTATTAATGGGGTTATTTCAAAAATGCTATTCTGCAAGAACCCTCGAGTATATTAGTATATATAATTGGAAAAATATATAAAAAAAATGATTATTTTTTGGGGGATATTATTGGGAGATTTAAAAATTATGAGAGAGAGCAGAGATAACTTAAGTTGTATTTGTACTTTAAGTTATTTCTTTTGTTCAACAGCCTTATTTAGGGTTACAAGAAATTCTTCCAGGGGCTTTTTATGTATTTTTGCAGCTTTTTCCACAGAAATAAATCTTGTAATAATTCTTCGCAATGAATATCTGCCCACACTTTTTATACCCATTGCTTCCATAACACCCGCAATATCACCGTACTCATTTAAGATATCAAACACTCTGGTTTCTTTTGTTATTGTCATACTTGTCTCCATTAATTTTCTTAATCTAAAAATATCCCCAGGTAATTACACCCGGGGATAAAAACAATAAAAGGAGGATGAAAAAAATGCTCTGGTGATGCAATTTTTTTCTGTCTGCCTTAAAGATGATAAACAATACTATTTTAGTCAAGTATAAAATAGTATTTATTGCAAGTTATCTTCAAAAACCTCACGAAAAATCATAAGCCCGGTCATCATAGCAGGAAACCCTGCAGTTGAAGCAGTAAGAAGTATAGCATGCTCAATCTCTTCCATCGAACAGCCTGCTCTCTCTGCTTTCTGAAGGTGTGTACGTAAAGCAAGCTCATGTCTGCCTGTTGTGGAAACAGATACTTTTATCAGCCACCGTGTTTTCTCATCCAGTGGACCTCCCTGTAAGTGTATCAATTTTCCGAAATCCTCATAAGCGCTGGCTATCTCTTTATGCCGTTTAATAAAAAATCCAAAATTATCCTCTTTCTTTCCCATTTCGCAGCCCCCTATAAATAATTGACTTTAACTATTTTTACACCTTCATCAGCCATCTCTTTCTCTTTCACATCTGCATAACCGGGAGGTATATTAACTGATCTGGTTAGATCCTTAAGAACAAAAGTCGAAAACCCAAGAGTCAGGGCATCCATTGCCGAGAAGTAAACACACCAGTCAAAGGCAAGACCACAGAAGTAAACATTACTAATACGATGATTTTCGAGATATCCAGCCAAACCAGTAGGAGTTTTCCTGTCATTTTCAAAAAAAGCAGAATATGAATCCATATTCCTGCTCCTCCCTTTTCGTATTAGCAGATCTGCTTTGCCAATATTAAGAGTAGGAAAAAATTCTGCCCCACCTGTTTCTTCAATACAATGATCAGGCCAGAGAGTAGTCTTACTGCCGTTAATTGTTTTTATACTGTAGGGTTCAAGACCATGGGATGAAGCAAATGAGATATGTCCTGGAGGATGCCAGTCTGCTGTTGCTATTGTTTTATAGAACAACTTATTTTTATCTTTTTGATCCCTCTCCAGCAGAGTATTTATCCCGGGAATAATCTCTTCCCCCCCCTCTACTGCAAGCACACCATCAGAACAAAAATCCACTTGAATATCAATTATTACCAGTGCGCTCCGCTCATTATAATCCACAACAATAACTTTACTGTAAAAAACATAAAATGACCAGTAGCAGAGAGATAAGAGTAATAAAAGATTGACTAAGGGGCGTGACAAAACCACTTTTTTACTGTAGTGTATCCTTACATTATATTATTACTTTAACAGCTGTAAAAATTTCTGGAGATATATATGCCGTCCATAATGATCGTAGATGATGAACCATTAATTCGAAGTTTAGTCAGAAAAAGTTTAATAAGAATTGGTTATGATGTAGTAGAAGCCGAAAATGGCAGGCAAGCAATGGAACTGATTCAGAAAACTGAGATTGACCTGATTATTGCAGATATGGTTATGCCGGAAAAAGGAGGGCTTGAAGTAATAATGGAACTTAATACCCTTTTTCCAAAAATAAAAAAAATTGCTATTTCAGGAAAACTACCCACAGATAATACATCTATTTCCGGACTTACAGAAGAGTTCGGTGTGAATGCTGTATTTGCAAAACCCTTTGAAATTTTTGAGCTCCTCAAGGTGATAAAAAAACTTGTACCCCTTTCAGAACCGGTAAACAGGGATTCCTAGTGGAGAAACCTGTTTCTGTCAAAAAAACTATCCTTATTTCCATCTTTACTGCCCTGACTGTAATTGGAGGCTATATAGCGATTCCCATTGGTCCCGTACCAATAGTTCTTAGTAATTTCATGATACTCCTTTCCGCGGTATTACTGGGAGGAAAAATGGGATCCGCAGTGGCATTAACCTATCTGATTCTAGGTCTGTCAGGTCTCCCCGTGTTTGCAGGTGGAACTTCCGGCTTAGCTCACCTTACAGGACCAACAGGAGGATATCTTCTTGCATATCTGCCTGCTGCTTTTACAGCAGGAGCAATAGCAAATAGGGGAAAGCATTCATTATTTAAATATTTTACAGCTCTATCTGCCGGAGCACTTATCATCTACATTGCAGGTATTCCGTGGTTAAAGTTTTCCCTGAATATGGAGTGGAGAAAAGCTATTTTTGCCGGGATGGTTCCCTTCTTACCAGGAGATTTAATAAAAGTAACTGCAGGGGCATTGATTGCTACTAAAATGGATGGTCTTATTGATAACTTTTCTTTGTCAGATAATTCTGAAGATCAATGAGTTTACTTGAGGTAAGAAACCTAAAACATAAATTCAGAGATGGAACCGAAGCTTTGCGAGGGGTTTCATTTAAAGTTAACAGTGGTGACTTTATAATCCTGGCGGGTAAAAACGGTTCAGGCAAAACTGTTCTTATCAGGCATCTTAACGGTCTCTACATACCCTCTGAGGGAGAAATATTCTTTGAAGGGAAACCGATTCATAAACAGATAAAATGGGTCAGACAAAATATCGGGATGGTATTTCAGGATGCAGACAGTCAAATTGTATCCCAGACAGTCTGGAATGATACTGCTTTTGGTCCCGAAAATTTAAGGCTCCCGAAAGCTGATATTGAAAAAAGAGTTTCCAACGCACTCCTTGCAGTAGGTATGATGGAATTGAAAGATCACAGCCCTCACAATCTTTCCGGAGGCGAAAAGAGAAAACTGGCAATTGCCGGAATTCTGGCAATGGATCCAAGGATCATTATTCTGGACGAACCTTTTACAAACCTTGATTACACAGGAATAATTGATATCCTGGGACAAATTGTAAAACTCCATAAAAGCGGGCATACAATAATATGTGTTACCCATGAAATTGAAAAAGTCCTTTACCACTCAAACAGACTTATTATTATGGACAGGGGTCTTATTGCAGAGGATACTCTACCGGAAAAGGGGATTTTCAACACCCATAAATATGGTATTACACCACCTATGGAAGAAAGAGAAGGAATTGAAATAGTACGGGATATGACATGGCTGAAATAACAGTATTCCATTTCCAGGCAGGAAATACTCTAATTTACAGACTGAATACTAAATTAAAACTACTTCTCCTTCTGATCTATTCTTTTTCTATCTACCAGCTTAGTTTGAAAGGGGTTTTATTCTTATCCGCTTTTATTTTTATTGCTGTTTCGGGAACACTTACTAAACCTGCAGGACTCATCAGGCAGATGAAGGGATTTATTTTTATTCTGATTCTTATAGTTGCAGCCTCCATGACCTCGGTAACAGGAGATCCTTTATTCACGGGACTACCTTTTCCAACCAGAGAGGGATTATTATCAGGAATGTTAGCAGGATGGCGATTTGTGATGATAATTATTCTCGGACTAATCTTTACAACAACAACCCGACCGAATCAGATTCATGCAGCAGTTGGAGAAATTTTAAAACCTTTTCCTCTCGTGAATGAATCCGCCATTGCCGCAAGAATGAGTCTTACAATAATGTTTATCCCTATTCTCATGGATATGCTGAATGAGATTCGTGAAGCGAGAAAAGCACGATACATAGAGGGAAGCAGAAATCCTGTTAAAAATATCAGTACTATCACAGTTCCACTAATTTCAGGGGTTATATTGAGGGCTGGAGAAACATCTATGGCCATGGAATCAAGACTCTACAGTGGAGCATTACCTGGGACAAAACAAGCTGTCCAAAGGAAGGAATATTTACTCTTTGCAGCCTGCCTGGTTCCTGTTGTTCCTGCCTTCCTTCTTTAAATCATAGACAAGAACCTTCGAGTTCCTGCTGTTATTATAACTTTCCTGCCTTTCACGGGGAAGATCTGTGACGTCAACTTCCCTGAACCCAATATTTTCAAACCAATCTGAGGTTCTTGTTGTCAGAAGAAAAATTTGCTTTAAGTTCTTATGCAGTGCGGCTTCAATCAGATAGCTTACCAGTTTACTGCCTATTCCAAGTTTAATATATTTCCGGTCAACAGCTACAGCCGAAATCTCAGCCAGCCCGGAAGGGTATACGGTCAGAGCCGCAGATCCATGGATAACTCCGTCTGTTTCATATATTACAAAATCATCTATCTTATTGAGTAAAGATCTTCTATCCCGTAAAACAAGGGTACCATCCTTTACAAAGGGTTCCATAATCCGGAGAACGCCTGAGATATCCGAAGGAACCATTTTTCGGATGCGTTCAAATTCATTTCCATAAATCATTGTCCCCACACCAAGATTTGAAAAAATTTCTTCCAGAAGAACACCCTTACTTCTGCCATTCAGAATATGTATTCTGTGGACTCCTCTTTTTGCTGCACCAAGAGCTATGACAACCTTCTCCAGATCCTGGTTACCCATGGAATTAAGTTTAAGAAATTCTTCAACAGCTATAATATCCATTCTGGAGATTCTTCCCTCGTGATCAATGCCGGAATCTCCTGGAAAGGTATAGTTTTCCGACTTAAGAACAGGATCTGAACCAATAAAAAATAACTTATCCGCCTGCACTATCTCCCCAATAGATACAGCAAGTTCATCGGAAGATATATTATAAGGCTTACCTTTATAGTTCCAGCCAATACATGGGAAAATCGGAATAAAAGAGTTTTCCATAACAGTAAGAAGTGGTTCCTTCTCTATTTTTTCCACTGTACCGGAATTCATAAAATCAATACCGTCTATTACTCCAAGGGTGCGTGCTTTAACCCAGTTTCCTACAACAGCATTGATATTATTTCCGGAAAGTCCGGTCATTATCTTATTGGAAACATCAAATGCAGCCATCTTTACAAAGGAGATCATTCCGGAATCGGTAATTCGGATATTATTATGAAATCTACTCTCAATATTGTACTGATACAGTACTTCATCAATTCTGGTTCTTGCCCCGGGAACAATTATTATTCTTATCCCTGACTGGTGAAGAATTGATATATCTTTTAACAGTACAGGAAAGTATTCATAATCTATAATATCATTATCAATTTTAATTACAAAAGTCTTTCCCTTAAACCTGCTAATATATGCAAATACCTCTCGTATAACTTCAATATTTTTTAAGTCAGTGGCATTATCCAATTTTTATTCCTGGAGTACAATCTGATCAATATTTATCTCAAAATCCAAAGAACCATATTCGACAGCTTCTTCTATAGAAGCCTCTGGAATGGTAAAGACTAGACTCAGCCAAACCTGTTCCGTTTCCAGAGGGATCTCGTCAAGAGAACCATTATCTGTGATAATATCACTATAGGGAATCTTAATGCTGCTCCAGCTTGAGTTCAGATTAAAACTGGAACTGTAGTACTGATCCGTCCCATTTCCGATTATTTCAACATAGCAGTTCTCAAATAATTCTGATCTGATAAGAAGAGACAAATTATTAAAACTATTCCAATCCAGACCAGTACTTAATCTGTAAACCACATAAAGACTCTGATCATCTTCAAAATAATCAAGGATCTGTTCGTTTAGCTCCAATTCCCCGAAAAGACGCAGAAAATTACCTGCCGGTCCATCCTCTTCGACGGATGTTTCAATATACTGCCACTCAAGCCCTTCGTTCTCCTTGAGCACACCCTCGTCTGAATCGGTATAGTCGACATACAAACCACTGCCCCCAATTACAAACAGTGCAGGGGCTCTTACAACCTCATCTTCAAATGCATCAATCAGACCCGGAGGATCAGATTCTTTCAGCTTGAAAAAACCAAGATTATCAACTCTTAAGCGTTTCTCCAGATATAAACCGTCTCTGAAGTAAAAGCTGGAATAATTATCCAGAAAAGGGACACCAAAACCTATTATAACCGGCTTCTCTGTATCCAGTACCCCGAGATCAGCTGCATCTTTAAAAGAATCAAAAGGAACAAGAAACTTGTTCCACTCATCCGGAGTAACAGTAACCGGTGCAATAAAGGTTTTTAGATTATCACCATCAGCCTGCTGCAGAACAAGTGTGATCCTTGAAAAATCTTCCGGATATATATCCATGGCAAGACCGGTCTGGTTCAGGGGGATCCAGTCTGTTTTATAGGTAAGATAAAATGTCAAATCGCTGTCATCCCATCCGTTAAGCATATCAAGGTTATCAAATTCTGCATTAAAGTCGAGGAAACCGTAACCGTCGTCATCGGTGCCGGTTCTGGCAGAGGCACTGAGAATCCGTTCACCCCAGAATTCCTCAAAATGAATGGGATTTGCCCGGGTAACAGAACCTTCAAAATCCTCATAAACAGTAGTAATAGTCGAAACACCGGAAACCTGAAGGGTATTATCTCCCAATACAACTACACTGCTGGAACCATCCCTGGAAAATCCGGTTTCGAGAATATAATCAAGAAAAAAACCTCCAAGTACAGCTCCGGTCTCAACATCCAGCAATTGAATATTTATTTTATCATACTCTTCGAGAGGATTAATAAATCCAATTAAAATTATATCCGCACCCAACAGTTCACCAATATCGACCTGGGTTTCTTCAGAAACAAGGTCTGAGACTCTAAAAGAATACTCTGACATAACTCTGTCCAGCCCCTGTCGACTGACCATGGTAGTTCTATCCCCGGATAAATTGGCAATTTCGGTGGTTATCCCGGTAATCAGATAATCACTTATTTTACTTTCTTTTCCATCAACTGTAAAATAGTAGACAGCCATGGAGACATCACTTTCAGAGGGGATAATCTCTACGGCTCTATACGCAATTTCTGAAACAAGGGAATCAATACCATATATAACATCGGAATTTGTGAAAGCAATTCCAGCACACCCGGACATCAGAGTCATAACCATTACTATAATTGCAATACTCAGTTTTAGTTTTGTATTATTCATGACTCTAATTATATCCACAAACCAGATTATTTCCAGTCATTTAGGATAGAGGCTTCTAAAATATATATTAAATTAGTCTGCTTTTTAATTCAAAATATAATACAGCCCGGAAAGCTGTATTTTTTAACTGTGTTTTCCATATTTCAACCTGTATTCTCTAATAATTTCCGCCATTATGGAAATGGCGATCTCTTCAGGATTTGCAGAATCAATCCTGATTCCAATAGGACTATGAATTTTACCACAATCCGACTCCGAAAGTCCCTGAGCCACAAGTCTTTCAACTCTCTCTTTATGTGTAGAACTGCTTCCAAGTGCACCAATATAGAAATTATTCGTTTCAAAAGCGAGCCTTAATGCCTGATCATCAATTTTTGTATCATGGGTAATCACAGCAATGGCGGTATAGGGAGTAAAATTAATTGTTTTAAATGCTTTTCTCGGCCATGCATTTAATAGATGAACACTACTTTCAAATCGATCAACTCTGGCAAATACGGCTCTGGGATCAACAACAGTAACCCGGTATCCTGTAACTTTCGCTGTTTTTGCAAGGGCAGTACCTATATGGGAAGCCCCTACAATGACTAATTGAGGGGAGGGTTTTAATAAAACAGAAAAAACCTGATACCCGCCAAGTGATCTAATACCTGTTTTTTCGCTTTCACGAACTTTATTTCCAATTTTAACTGTCTCTTCAGGAAAATCTGCTTCCAGCTCTCTAAAAGATCCAGGCATAAGCAGTCCATTGCTATCCATTACGAACATAGCACCTGCATCAGTCTTACGGGGACCGGAACTTACAAGACCCCATCTCCCTCCTCTCCCGGATTCCAACAGTATGGAAAACGAATTCAAAATTTCAGGATCAAGAATCCCAACTGCGACAGTAAGCTCCCCTCCACAGGGAGATACCGACCCTAAAATCTCATCATCTATCTGGCAAAACTTAATTATCTCAGGTCTGCGGGTTTTAAAAACTCTTTCCGAAACATTTAGAACAGTCGATTCTATACATCCGCCGCTAATAGAACCAGTCATTAAACCGTCAGAATTGACAGCCATAACAGCACCCTTCCCCCTTACAGCAGAACCCTCTATCTCTATAAGAACAGCAATAACAACAGCTGTCTCCTTAGTCTCCATCCACTTCTGTGCATCTTCCAAAATCTCAACCATAGGAAGAATATAACCCAATGTACCCAGGAAGAAAAGAGTTTTAAAAGGGAACTTTCCCATTGGAAACTGTGCATTTGGATGGAGAGTTTATCTGAAGAGACAAAAGCAATCCAGGTGAACCAGAGTGATATATTGTATTCTATGTGTATAATACTGATTTTGTGATTATAGTGATGCTAAAAATCAACTTTTTTTATATTTATCGGTTATAAACCGACAAATCGCTTTGTAGATATTGACTCATTTGCCAAGTCGAAATATTCTCTTAACAGAATGCAGAAAAGCAAACAGGACTATTCAAATGTCGATAACAGGCAGCGAATCATCGATACTGCCACAAAACTCTTTATTAAACAGGGGGCGCATAATACAAGCCTCGCAGATATCGCTAAGGATCTGAAAATAAGCAAGGGAACACTATACTACTACTATTCCTCAAAATCCGATTTAATTTTTGATGTAACCGATATATATATGAAAAAGCTTAGTGCAAAACTGCTAAACTGGATTAAGCGGCATGACAGTAGAGAACAGCCTGCAGAAATAATATCTGTAGTGTTTAAGACTATGTTTAAGACAACATCCAGAGGTAAACTTCATATATACCTTATCTATGAAGCAATAACACACAACGATGCACTGAAAACACGAATCAGACAGGCATATTCCAAATGGCAGGAAATGCTGGAAGATGGGCTAAAGAAAATACTCTCAGATAAAAAAGACCCTGTAATAATCGCTGAAATTATACTTACAATGATAACAGGGGGAGTCGTCCATTCGGCTCTTGGAATAAAGATGAGCCCCATGAACGAAGTACTTCCCCCTATTGTGGAATAGGTTACTCTTTTGAACCGCCTGTAAGAAGCTCTTTCTCAATAACTTCCACAAAGGATGCTTTAGGAAGAGCGCCGGCAGCCATCTGAGGCTTTCCGTCTACGGGAATAAAAAGCAGGGAAGGAATACTCTGTATCCCGAAAGCTCCGGCAAGTTCCTGCTGAGCCTCGGTATCAACCTTAAAAAAGTTGACCTTACCCTCATATTCAGTGGAAAGTTCCTCGATTATTGGAGCTACCATTTTACAGGGCTGACACCAGTCTGCATAGAAATCTATAACTGCAGGAAGTTTACCCTCAAATTTCCACTCTTTATTACTTTCGTAATCAAATATTTCTTTTATAAACGTATCTTTTGTTAGTTGTGTTGCCATATTCTCATCTCCTCAATTCTTTATATATGGAATATACTATATACTGATTATTTAATCAAGTCTTTGCCCAAATTTTATCTAAGGTACAAGAATCTCAATTACTGCATCGGGTTTTATAGTTGCAACATATCCATTAATCATTTCCGCCATTTTCAGCTGTTTAAGATGATCTGAGATCTGACCTTTAACCTCTTCCAAAGGAACACTGCCTGGGGCATTCTTTGAAGTAAGACGTATTAGGTGATACCCAAACTGGGTCTCCACAACATCACTCACATCTCCAACATTCATAGCAAAAACAACATCTTCAAAGGATTTAACCATCTGACCCCGCCCAAAAGTTCCAAGATCCCCGCCATTCACATTACTGGGACCTTCAGACATGGTTCGTGCAAGCTCTGAAAACTCCTCTCCTGATTCCAGACGTGCTTTAATCTCATTAATTCTCGAAAGAGCATCCTTTTTTACAGATTCTTCCGCGTCTGGTTCTACTTTGATCAGTATATGGCTGGCTCGAACCTGCTCAGGTGTAGAAAAATACTGACTGTTTTCGGTATAAAAATCTATAATGTCAGATTCCTCAATCTTTATTAATGGTCCGAATTTACCGGTTACATAATCTTCGACAAGAAGTGACTTTCCAATATCATTCCTGACCGCTTCTTCAGTCATACCCTGGGAAGAGAGAACATTTAAATATGTAGCTTCATCAGGGAATTGTCCTTTGATAGCATCAAGCTGTGCCGCGACTGCTTCATCACTGACTTTAATACCTTTTGCAACAGCATCCTGATATATAAGCTCCTGATCAACAAGATTATTAATTATCTTCAGCTTAAGATCACCCAGCTGGTCTTCGGGAATATTAATACCCTGCCCCGCATACTGCTGAATAATTGCCTGAACCTGTCCGTTAAATGCTTTAAGAGGTATAACAGACCCATTCACAACTGCAGCGGCTTCTCCGGCTACCCCACCGATAGGCTCTCTCTCAGCAGTTGAATTATCAGTCTGAACCTCTACTGAAACATCTTCCTTAGGTTCCTCTTTTTTTCCGCCCCCAAATACCGCAAGGGGAAGAATGATCAGCATCAGAACAATGAGTACTACACCCCGATTTAATTTACTATTAAACATCAATAACTCCGTATTTTTATTAGAGAAGTTCAGAATACCTGCCTCCCCTTGAATTCAGTAATGAAGGAAAATATAATGCTAAATCCATTCAAAATCCAGTATAAATGGCTATTTCCCTGAATAAAACCCTAAAATAAGTCTGTTGGGATCTGCAACCTTGAAATCTCTGTCTCCCCACTCCCTTTTCTGTATGGCCTGGACAATATCAACTCCCTGTTTTTTGCAAAATTCATACTGAGCATCAATATCATCCACCTCAATAAGGAGAACTGCATCTATTAAAGGTTCAACCTGTTTTGTGGCACTCTGTAATACAACAATGTGTCCTGATGCAGCCTTAAAAAGATATCCGCTGTCATTGAATCCTCTGTTCCAGTTGTAGACCACAGGAAGTTGAATTATATCCTTATAAAAGGCTATAGATTCCTTATATTTTTGTGTGTAAAAACTGAAACGGAATTCCAGTTGTCTGTTTTCACTATCCATCCCTTTCCTCCGGAATTTATCTTAATCTATGTGGAAAATATTAGCAACTGAAGAATTTTTGGACTTTTTGCCCAGTTTGTGTGCACCTATAAGATGACTAAAAAGATGTTGAGCTGTCCAAAGAGAAAGATTTATCTGATATTGAACAACGGGGATTAATACATACATTTGAATACACCTATGAACTTGCCTGGAACACTATAAAAGATTTTTACCAGTCAATCGGTGAAACAGATATTCAGGGAAGCCGCGATGCCTACAGAATAGCATTCAATCGTAAACTTGTATCCAATAAAACTCTAATAGAAACAGTTAGAAGCCGACAACTAACGAGCCTCACATACAACCAAGAAACTGCTGATGAAATTTACAATGATATTATAAATAATAAATATTACGATGCATTTAATGAATTATTAAACAGCCTGGAAAAACAGAAAGAACAAAGAGATTTATAGATAGAGTTGGTAAGGTGTTTTATACTTCCGGGAATTCCCTATAAACTTATAACTGTAGAATATCTGCGGTATATCTTCAGGGGAGTTGTTTAACTGTCCACAGATTTGCTTCTGCCTACCGGAAGGACGTAGTCCTGAGGAACGATCTCAGAGTCCCTGACTAATTGACTTTTACCCAGTCAGCCATTAATCTACAATAATGAAAATTAGATATAACGCTCCTGTAGTTTTAAGTTTTACCCTTCTTGCAGTTATTGTTCTCCTGGCAGATCCCCTGACAGGAGGCAATTTGATTCCTTCCTGGTTTATGGTTCCAGGAAGAGGATATTTCAATGCAGCCTCCCCAATCAGCTATATCCGTCTTTTCTCCCACATAGCCGGACATGCAAACTGGGAACACCTCCTGGGCAACTTTGCCATTATCCTGCTTATAGGACCCATTCTTGAAGAAAAATACGGATCCCTTTCCATACTGTTTATGATCCTGATAACAGCTCTGGTAACAGGTCTCCTGAACAGCTTTTTATTTTCCGGGGCACTTCTCGGAGCCAGCGGTGTTGCATTCATGATGATACTCCTGGCACCTTTTACAAATACAAAAAAAGGTGAGATTCCTCTGACATTTATTCTGATAATTGCCCTATATCTGGTAAAGGAAGTATTCCGATCTTTTCAAACCAACAATATTGCAGAATTTGCCCATATTGCAGGGGGGTTCTGCGGCAGTATCTTCGGATTTATCAGACTCAAACACTCTTCAGAAGTCACAGATATTCATGATTGAATGAGTTTCTCTATTCTGATAGGATACCTGGATGGAACTACATATTAATCCTAGGGGAAACGGTGCATGCCCCCTTTGCAGAAAAAATGGTAACTGTCGAATAAGCAGAAAGCTCATCGCCTCAGTCACAGAGGGACAAAATAAAGATCATCTTGACTTAGTTATCTATACTTGCCCGGATTTTGAGGAGACTACTTAACAAATGAAAAAAAAACTGGAATCTATAGTTACACGATGTACTGAACTGGAAAAAGAGATCTCTGATCCTGACTTAATGAAAGACAGGGACCGATATAAGAAAGTTATGCAGGAATACAGTCATGTTAAGGAAACGGTTGATCTATACAACGAATACAAGGTTCTTCTGGGGGAAATCGAAGATGCCAAAACTCTTATCGAAGAGGAAAGTGACCCGGAGATGAGGGAAATGGCAAAAGAAGAACTTGCAGGACTGGAAACAGAAAGTGATAAACTGGAACAGAAAATAAAACTCCTCCTTGTCCCAAAAGACCCTATGGACGGGAAAAATATAATCATGGAAATTCGGGCAGGAACCGGTGGAGACGAAGCAGCTCTTTTTGCGGCAGACCTGTACAGAATGTACTCACGCTTTGCTGAAGCAAACAACTGGAAAACAGAGGTTATGTCCACAAATGAGATCGGTATAGGAGGATTCAAGGAGATCGCATTTTCCATATCAGGAAAAGAGGTCTATGGAACTCTCAGATATGAGAGCGGTGTACACAGAGTACAGAGAGTTCCAGCTACAGAATCCGGTGGTCGTGTACATACTTCAGCTGTCACTGTTGCTGTACTTCCGGAAGCAGAGGAAACAGACATTCAAATTAAAAACGAAGAGTTGAAAATTGATGTATACCGATCTTCAGGGCCAGGTGGTCAAAGTGTAAATACAACCGATTCTGCAGTAAGAATTACCCATATCCCCACAGGTCTTGTGGTAACCTGTCAGGATGAAAAGTCCCAGATTAAAAATAAAGCAAAAGCCTTCAGGGTACTCAGAGCAAGACTCTATGAAGCAGAAGCAGAAAAGAAAGCAAAAGAACGTTCAGAAAATCGAAAAAGTCAGGTAGGAAGCGGTGACAGGTCAGAAAGAATCCGAACATATAATTACCCCCAGAACAGAGTTACTGATCATAGAATAAACCTTACTCTCTATAAACTTGAATACATAATGCAGGGGGATATGAACGAAATAGTAGATGGTTTAAAATTTTCAGCAAGTCAGGAAGCTCTACAGGCAGAATGAAAACTATCAGAGAGACTATTGCTGAAGGGACTGCTGTACTTCAAAATTCGGATCTCTCTTCAGATACACCATTTCTGGATGCACTGGTACTTTTATCACATACCCTTGAGATCTCAAAAGAAAAACTGCTGGCCTCCTATCCCGATAGAATAGATAAAAATCACTATGACTCATATATACTATCAATAAAAAAGAGAGTCCTAAATTATCCTGTTTCCTATATTACAGGAAAGAAGGAATTTTTCGGACTTACTTTCCATGTAAACGACAAAGTACTGGTTCCAAGGCCTGACTCAGAAACCCTGGTAGAGAGTGCCCTTGATATTCTGAATGGATCTCCAGATAAATTCAGTATTCTTGACCTCTGTACGGGATCAGGAGCAATTGGAATATCACTAAAACATTCCATTCCAGGGCTGGATCTTCTATGTTCGGATATTTCTAAGGAAGCATTGGAAGTATGCAGAAAAAACAGTAAATCTATTCTCGGATTGGAAATTCAAACATGCGAATCGAATTTGTTTGACAAAATTACCGGAGAATTTGATATTATTATTACAAACCCCCCATATCTGACAGATATAGAAACATCCGATATGATAACGAAGGGCTTGCAGGAACCACCTATAGCCCTAAAAGGCGGCAAGGATGGACTTGATTATATAAGGATCATTATAATGGAAGCCTCCGGATTCCTTAAAGAGGGGGGAGCTCTTCTAATAGAATCCAGCATTGATCAGACTGAGAGAATTGCTGAAATAATGTTTTCCGAAGGCTACTGTAGTATAAAGATCATAAAGGATCTGACTGAAAGAAACAGAGTTATATCGGGACTAAGAGGATCACAATGAGGAATCAGCTGGAAATTTTCAGTACAAAATTGTCCGGATTCAGCAACAAAGAACAATTAAAAATAATGGATGCCGCAGAATGGGCAAAGGATCTCCACAAAGATCAAAAAAGAGCTAGCGGGGAACCCTATTTTATCCACCCTCTCAGAGTTTCTGAAATTCTTATAGATATGAAAATGGACTCGGATACTATTATCTCTGCACTCCTTCATGATGTTCTGGAAGATACAAATATAGTTTTTAATGAAATAAAACGCCGTTATGGGAAAGAAGTAGCCAATATGGTAGAGGGAGTTACCAAAATTTCGATCCTCAAGGCTAAAAGTAAATCTATACAGGAAGCGGAGACTATACGAAAAATGCTTCTCGCCATGGCAAAAGATATCCGTGTTATAATAATTAAACTTGCAGATAAACTTCATAATATGGGAACTCTGGAATTTCTTCCGGAGAAAAAACGCAGACTTATTGCTACTGAGTGCATTGAAATTTATGCTCCTCTTGCAGACAGACTGGGTATCTCCTGGTTGAAAACCGAGCTGGAAGATTTATCTCTGAAAAATCTCAATCCTTCCACCTATGAGTATATAGAAAATTTTCTTGCAGCAAAAAAATCGGAACAACGTGTCTATCTGAAAAAAGTAGAACAGACTGTCCTGAAAGCAGCGGCAAAAGAGGGATTCAGGATAAATGCCAGTACACGGGCAAAACATATATATTCGATATACAGAAAAATGAAGGGAAGGAAAAAGGATATAAGCGAGATTTATGATCTTCTGGGAATAAGGATTCTCTGCAGTACAAAAAATGACTGCTATACTATTCTGGGAATAGTACATAAACTCTGGCCCCCTATTGAGGGCAGATTCAAAGACTATATTGCTATGCCTAAAGCAAACCAGTATCAGAGCCTTCATACGAGTGTAATGTGTTTTGGAGGAAAAATAACTGAAATACAAATTCGTACTGAGGAGATGCACTCTACAGCAGAATACGGTGTTGCGGCACATTGGATATATAAGGAAAATCCGAAGAAAATTAAATCTGATATACATCCAATAGTAAACCGATTCAAAAAATGGGATGGGGCTAAATCGAGTTCAGATGAATTCCTTGGTGATATACGGAGAGAATTCCTTAGAGATTCGATCTATGTATTTACCCCGGACGGCCATATAGTAGAGCTCCCTAAAAAATCTACTGCCATAGATTTTGCTTTCCATATTCATACAGAAATTGGGGCACACACAATTGGAGCCAAGGCTGATGGTTCGATTATTCCTCTTAATCAGCCTCTTAAAAATACTCAGGTCATAGAGATTAGGACCTCGAATTCCGCAAAACCCCATGTTAACTGGTTACGATTTGTTGCAACTACCAGAGCAAAAAACAAAATACGCCACTGGCTGAACCAACATGAGGAAAACCTCTATATTGATAAGAATATAATTGCGAAGAAAAAAATCCAGAAAGAAGTTCCCCCTGCTGAAAATCCTGAAAAAACTATTCAGGAACCTGAACAAAAACAGACTATCATTAAACATGTCCTTGATCAGGCTCTGATTACTTTTAAAATTGGTGATGAAAAAAATATGATGATCAGCATTGCCGGCTGCTGCCACCCCACTACAGGAGATGATATAATCGGTTACATATCCCGGGGAAGAGGAATTATTGTACACAAAAGAAACTGCCCCAATCTAAAAAACATTGAAGAGATAAGTGACAGATGTATTGATGTGGAGTGGGAAGCAGTCTCACCTAAAGAAACCCATAGATTCAGAGTACTCTCAAAGATGACTTCCGATCTTTTCTCGGAAATTGAAGGGGCTGTAAGAAAATACAAGGGACACCTTATAGAGGGTCGTCTGGAAGAGGATGAAAGGGGCAAACTTACCGGAAGTTTTACAATGGAACTGGACAGGAAAGAAGATTACAAGAAGATAATAAAGTGTATAAGAACAATTCCCTCAGTTTTAAATATCCAGTCACTATAAATCAAGAACAGAATGAATCTTCTCCCAGCAAGCTTCTTCATCAATTGAACCTTTAATAAAAAGTGTAAGTATTTCACGAATCCCGTCAGGAAAGCGACGCCAGTATTCTTTCTGCCAATCCGGAATATTATTGTATAGTTCTGTCTGTTCAGATGCAGACATTGTCCCTGCACTGTAGGCCAGAAGCTGTCTGATCATTGTTAAAAGAACATCCACAGGAACAGGTGGAGAATCGTTCCCACGGGTTTTCGTGGAGGGGTCGGGAATCCATGCCTCCAGAAGCTCCTGTATCTGATCAGCTCCCAACTCCGGAGCCTCCTTCTGTATTATTCCTACAGCAAATTCCTGAATCATTTTCCTTATACCCGCTACAGAGTAACTCATCTGGGAGTTAAGAACAGAGCCAGTCTCTTTTGCAAGACGTTCAGGATTTATCCCCCTGAAAGTACCACTGTTCCTCCCTTTTGCCCTTCGCTTAATAGCCTCTACAATAACTTCAATATCTCCATCACTGGAATTATTGAGTATGCGATCAACTATGGAAAACAACTCCTCCCTTTCCATTAACTATTTATTCTCTGCAATTGCAGCTTTTAGTTCTTCAAACCGCTCAAGTATGGGCAGATGCTGAGTACATACATCTTCACACAACCTGCATTCTGTACATAAGTCGAGAACACTAAGCTCTGTCCCCCAGTGATACTTGAGTCTGTCAGAAAGACTTCCGTCTGCTTTATAGTAGAGCCCGTTTGCAGATTCAACAAACTTCCATACAGGTATATCTACAGGACAGTTATTACAATACCTGCATGTTGTACACAGATTATTAAAATCACCTTCAATGTGTCTTTTTATCTTTTCAATCTCAACTGCTGTATAGGGTTCAAAGCTGTTTATGGAAGCAACCGCTGTATCAACATCATCCTTATTTCGAAAACCAGTCAAAATAACCGAAATATTTTTGTTGTTCATCAGAAAATGCAATGCACCATCCAGACTATTCTGTTCCGGTCTGACACGGATAAAATCAAAAGTTCCGGGATTTTGAGTAATAGTTCCTCCACCCAAAGGATTCATGACAACAACACCCATCCCGTTATCCGCAGCTGCCTGGATTCCTTCCTCTCTGAAAGGGAAATTGATAACTGAATAACCCAGGGTAACACCCCGAAAATAGCCCTCTTCAATTACCTGGCGAATCTCGTTTCCGGGAAGGTGAGTAGAAAAAACAGGATAGCGGATCAGACCTTCCTCATGTGCTTTAAGAATTTCGGCTACTGCCCCGCCCTTCTTACGTCCTTCCCAGTCCTCCATTGTCAGAACATACCAGCAGTTATAAAAATCAATATAATCTACATTTAAGCGTCTTAGAGAATCCTCCAGATTCTTACGGAGATCGGCTCCACTGGGTTTATTTGATTTTGTAGAGATATAAAAAGGTTTATTCAGCTTTTTCATCTCTTTAACAGCAGTACCGAAAATATCCTCAGAATGATCACCGCAGTATCCGGGAGCGGTATCAAAATATGTTATACCTTTGTTTAATGCGTGTAAAAGAATCTCAGCAGAACTCTCAATATCCGAAGGATTCTCAAACCGCATTCCACCAAAACCTAAAATAGAAACTTTTTCTCCTGTATTACCATATTTTCTGTAAATCACTTTTAACTCCTAAATCAATTTATATTTCAGGGTATATTATAAACGTTATCGAGAACTTTCATTCGTTCCTCAAGTCAAACATAATGGGTATAAACTCATGAAAGTCTCTGTCGCTTTCGACTAAAACAGGTCCCCGGTACTTCGTACCGCCCGTTTTATCGATTATACGTTAAACCTGAAGTGCATTATATCACCGTCATTTACCAAATAGTCTTTACCTTCAATCCGCATCTTGCCCGCTTCTTTTACCTTCTGTTCCGTTTTATACAGAAAGAGATCTTCACAGTTATAAACCTCTGCCTTAATAAATCCTTTTTCAAAATCTGTATGAATTACTCCTGCTGCCTGGGGAGCTTTGTATCCCGTATGGAAAGTCCAGGCTCGATTCTCGTCTGCTCCAGCAGTAAAGAAAGTACGAAGTCCCAGCATTCTGTATCCTGTATGAATAAGGGTATCCATTCCCGATTCAGTAAGTCCGGAAGCCTCCATAAATTCTACTTTCTCCTCTTTTGAATCCAGTGAGGCAATTTCTGCTTCCAGTTTTCCACAGATTATAACAACCTCCGTCCCCTCTTCTTCGGCAATCTTCTTTACAGTATCTACATGAACATTAGAATTTTCGATAGATTCCTCATCTACATTACAGACATAGAGCTGCTTTTTAATTGTTATTAAATGAAGATCATAGATCTGAGCAAGCTGTTCATCTGTAAAATTCAGGGATCTGGCAGATCTGCCACTACCCAGAACCTCCATAAGTCTATCCAAAAGAGGTAATAGTGCATTAAGCTTCTTTACAGCCTCTTTATTACCTGCTCTAAGAGCCTTTTCTGTCTTATCCCTTCTTTTTTCCACAGCTTCCAGATCTGCCAGAGCAAGCTCGATATTGATAGTTTCAATGTCAGATGCAGAATCTATCTTATTATCCACATGAACAACATCTTCATCTTCAAAACAGCGTACAACATGAACAATAACATCGACATCACGGATATGGGAGAGAAACCTGTTTCCAAGACCCTCACCTTTTGATGCTCCTTTAACCAGACCTGCTATATCAACAAATTCCACCACAGCAGGTATAACCTTTGCAGTAGGTATAAGTTCTGTTATCCTGTCCAGTCTCTCATCCGGAACAGCAACAATACCAACATTAGGATCGATAGTACAGAAAGGATAGTTCGCAGCTTCTGCCGGAGCAGATGTCATAGCAGAGAAAATAGTCGACTTACCTACATTTGGCAATCCAACTATACCGCAGTTTAAACCCATATTTATTTCCTTTTATTCTAATTTCTTCTTGTATATTATGAAGGAGACGATCTGCTAAATTCTCTAATCCGCTCTCTGATCCTCCGTCCCTCATTAAATCCAATATACCAAAAATAATATCTTATGTCTGCCAGGACGGGAAGGATATTTGCTAAGGTAACTGAATTATGATAGTGTTGCCTATGGCACAGACACTTTATTGGTATGATCTTGAAACTTTTGGACTCAACCCCAGACTGGACAGGGTTGCACAGTTTGCAGGGATAAGAACGAATGATAATTTTGAGATAATTGGAGATCCCCTTGTTATTTACAATAAGATTACACAGGATTATGTACCTGATCCCAAAGCATGTCTGGTTACAGGTATTACACCTCAAAAAACTCTCGGGGAAGGCCTCCCTGAAAGAGAGTTTATTGCAAAAATCAATAAAGAGTTCTCCATACCCGGAACCTGTGTAACAGGATATAACAATATCAACTTCGATGATGAATTTATCCGCAATCTCTATTACAGGAACTTTTATGATCCCTACCTGCGGGAATGGACAAACGGAAATTCAAGGTGGGATATAATAGATCTTGTCCGGGCTGCCCATGATCTCAGACCTGATGGTATAAACTGGGTACGCAGCAAAGAAAATAAGCCTGTTTTCAAACTGGAAGCACTTACAAAGGCAAATAATATTGAACATACCAATGCCCATGATGCACTATCAGATGTTTATGCCACTATCGCACTTGCCAAACTGATTTATGAAAAACAACCCAGATTATTACGGTATATATTTAACCACAGATCAAAAAACAGCATACGTCAGCTGATCAATCTTCAGACAAGAGATCCTCTCGTATACACATCTTCAGGATTTACTTCAGAAACAGGATGCTCATCCATAGTCGCCCCCATTGCAGTAGATCCTGAAAACAGTAATGCAATCTATTTCTTCGATCTCAGATACGATCCCGGGAACATTCTGAACCTCCCGGAAAATGAACTAAAAAAGAGACTGTTTACCCCAGTCAGAGAGCTTTCCAATGATGATCAGCTTCATATTTTAAAGATTCAGACAAATAAGTGTCCGGTTTTAAGTCCTGTAAGTACAATAGATATAAAAACAGAGAAAAGGCTTGGTCTTAATTTAAAAAAATGTCTTGAAAACAGTAAAAAATTAAATTCAGATCCTCTTCTTACTCAAAAATTTATAAAAATCTTTTCCAGCACCCCTTATACACGGTCTGATTCTGATCCGGATCTGCAAATATATTCAGGAGGATTTTTTAAGGATAAGGATAAAACCAGTTTTGAAATAATTAGAACAACACCAGGTGATAAATTACCCAATTTAAACCTTATTTTTCAGGACATGAGAATCCCGGAGATGTTTTGGCGTTATAAATGCAGAAACTACCCCGAGTATATGGATAACACTACCAAAAAAAAATGGAAAAGCTTCTGTGCCGGCAGAGTAATGTTCCCTCCTGAAAAACTAATAAATGACTACCAGTTTTTTCGGAGAAAAATTGAAGAAAAT
>JAJRQE010000214.1 GCA_024280415.1 Spirochaetota bacterium
TAAAATCAACTTCACTCATATACACTCTCCTCATTAAATAGCTAGCCTGACCTTTCCATCCATAAAATCAATATTTAGGCTGATGGAGGAGGCGGAGGAGGTGGTCCTCCTGCAGAGAGAAGACCTGCAAGTTCCGGAACAGCAGAGAGCATTGACCATGCCGGCATTCCCTGCTTCCAGACCTGGGACTGTCCGGTTACCTGCCCCTGTGCTATCATCTGCTGAAGCTGTGCAACAGGTAAAGGCCCTGTCTGCTGACCATTAACCAGTACAAAATACGCCGAAGGCATTGGAGGAGGTGGAGGAGCCATACCACCCTGAGGCTGCTGTGCATACTGATTCTGACCACCCATTTGTCCGGCCATGGCCATTCCCATGCCCATGCCCATTCCACCGGCAGCCATACCGCCTCCCATGCCTTCGTTACTGGCAAGTCCAAGCATTGCATCTGCTCTGGCTTTTCGTTCATAATCGTTCATTCTTTCACTTGCAAAGAACATATCATCCCGCTTTTCAACCTTCTCTGCAGATTTTTCAGTTAAATCAATACTCTGTATAGAAGTATCATCCAGACCAAGACCATATTTTTCAAGAAAAATAGAATCTACCCGTTCCTTTAGAATTTGACTAAGGTCATCGTAATGCTGAGCCATATCGTAGAAGGATTTACCTGATTCTGCAATTCCTGAAATTGCCTCGGTTACAAACCGTTTTCTTAATCTGTCTTCGATTTCATCTTTGGTAAACTCACCATCTGTACCAACAACATTCCGAATAAACTTCTCCGGATCCATTATATGAAAAGAAAAATGACCTCTCGCAGTCATCTCCAGAACGCCGAACTCGGGATCTCTCATTCTAAAAGGACCAGGTGTTCCCCAGCCGAAACCGGCGGCCTCTCTGGTAGGCATAAATATAACTTCTGCCTTAAATGGAGAGCTGAATCCATACTTCCAGCCCTTAAGGGTAGATAGAATGGGAAGGTTTTCTGTAGTTAATTCATACATCCCAGGCTGAAAAACATCTGCAATCTGCCCTTCGTTAATAAAAACAGCAACCTGCCCTTCCCTTACTGTAAGCTTTGCACCATTTTTAATCTCATTTCCATATCTCTCAAACCTGTAGGCAAGTGTTTCTCCATCATCCTCAAGCCACTCGATAATATCAATAAACTCACCTTTCAGTTTACTAAGTAATCCCATTATCTCCTCCATATTGATCAGGCACAGCCATGTTTTGATCCAGTATGGCCCATCTACGCCTGTGTTACATAAAGTATATGCAATATTTACTAATATTGCAAAAGATATTTTTTGAATTATGTGTATTGCTGCCTGATAAGTTTAGTAGCTTCTCTCTTTTGAGCATCAGTTAAAACTACTATTTAGAATCAACAACCACCACCGGATGAATCAATTTAACTGTTGGGAAATAGGTTCTGTATCTGGATATATCCCGGGTAATTAATTCCAGACCAAGGACTGCTGCCTGTGCTCCGATATAGAAATCAGGTAATGGTGACCTTTTAGTTCCATTGGTTTTTCTGTACTGTAGAAAAGCCTTACCGGTCAGAAACAAGGCTTCTTTTGGAATTTCCAGCATTTGAAAGCCCCCTTTTGCAATTGCAGATTCGAGTTCTTCTATTTGTCTAAAACCTATAGAGAGTTCAGTGTAAACCAATGAGTTTATATATAATCTGGTATAAGCACTGTACTTAGTAAGAATAGCTTCAGACCAGTCAGCCCAGTTAGGATCATTCAGGAAAATATCAAGGATAACATTGGTATCTACAAGAACTCCCTTCAATTATCTGCTCTTGTTAAGGCCATAATTTCATCCGTTGTCATTTTTACAGTACCAATACCCCTCAGGTTTGAGAATTTGCGGGTCGTATCCTTTCCGTCCTTTTTCTTTACTATGTACACACGGTCAGCTTCCTCAACAAAATCAATTTCAGTAAACGGAGTTATCATCATTTTTTCACGGATTTGCTGGGGTATGGTAACCTGCCCCTTTGTAGTCACTCTCATAATCCTACCTCCAGTAATAAGTATTACTTGTAATAGTAATACCCAGGAATGGTATAGTCAAGTATGATTTACCCAGAGGCTTGTGCGATCTATATTGAATTGTTCTGTTTTTGGGCAAACCACAGACTCAATACAAATCTTGTACAAATTCGTATTGATACTCCTAAATTCTATGTATAAAGCCATAATAATATGGATTACATAAACAGAATTATTGAAAAGAAGCTGAATGATTGTCTAAGTATTTTCCCTGTAACTGCTATTAGATACCGCAGACAATCATGAGAACACCCCGTATACAGCAAAAATTACGATGATAAGAAGTTTATTTTACAATTTTTTCACCTTACAGTAATAATCTGATTCCCTGGAAAAATCTGAAAACTGCTCTTCTCCCATAGCCCCTGGGAATTTATCCTGGAAAAGGAAAGAATATTATAAGTAGCCGGATCGATAGATAATGACATACTATTGTTGCTTATCGATGCAGCTGGTACTCTGGAAAGAATTGTCTGATTAATGCGCAGGTTAATAATCAAATGGTTATTATCTTCTGCCAGTAAATTTCTGCCAAAATTATCATAGATATAAATTTTACAGGGATAGCCCTTTGAACCGGGAGCAGTTCCCCTGTCCTGAATAATTACACTGTAATTTCCTGCAAGAGCAGGAAACTTAAGTTCATAATGCTCCATTACATTAAACTGATACGTCCCGGTACAGTTTTTAATATGCAGGTAGTGTTCACCTGTTTCGAATTTATAGTTGTATACCTTCTCTTCTGCTTTCAGAAGCTCCCGCTCTCCGGAACATGCTTCTACAAGATAAACTTCAAAACCGGAAGTATCCCTGTTATTTGACAGAGAATCCACAATGTTGAACTTTCCTTTCTTCACTTTTTAATCTCCGGAATTTTAATAATTATTGAAATCAAGTATTTTCGTACCTATATTTTTTTATTCAATTTTAACTGAATCCCACCAAACATCCCCATATGTTACAGATCTACCAGGACGAACAATGCTTAAACCAATTGAAGTTCCGGAGTATGAAGTAATATCAATTGTCATAGTCCAATCTGTGGTATTAGTTGCATTATGAGTTGCTACCAGAGTGCTATCTATATACACTTCTGTTCTGCCATTTGACTGGAAAACGGAAGTACCATATCCAGTACTAGAACCTACTACAATAAGATTTACACTTCCTATAGGTACATCTATATCTTGGTTAATTTCCATCCGATCTACAGATGTCCCTCCAGGATTATTCCATGGATTAAAAGAACCGATTCTCCCTGTAGATCCATATTCTCCAGTTACCATTCTTAAATCATAGTAGCCAGGATCAGGATGATTTGCATCTGTATCATAAGACCCATCTGTAGAAATAGTCCAACCATTTAAAACAGGTAAATCATTATCCCAATATCCACCATCCAATTCTTCATTGATAATTGTCAAAGTGATTAATGTTGTTTCTACAATTTCTCCACTTTTCCAAGATTCCCCACTAATATTATAAGCAGAAACCTTGTAATAATAAGTTTCCCCCTCACCTAATCCAGTATCAGTGTATATTGTATTCTCGAAAATATCAGTTCCAATTTGAGAAAATGATCCATCGGAAACAGTGCTTCTGTATAATCGATATCCTTCAGCGGCAGTAACAATATCCCATGTTATGGTAATTGAACTAGTTGTGGAACTAGTTACTAAATTAGTAGGCGTATCAGGAGGAATAGGAACATCAACAGTCCCATCCAGATCACTTTCATTTGCTCTTGACTTAATGCTGAAAAGATCACAGGTAGAGAAGAGACCAAAAACCAATAAAATAACTGACAAAATAAATAAAGGCTTAATATATTTCACATTTTACTCCTATGGTTGCATAGGCGAGCAGGAACGAAGACCCGGCCAGCCTAATACGAATAGTTGAATGCCAGTGTAGATACACCATCTACAGGATTCAAAAATAATGCTATATTGGTGTTTTCAGATACATTTTCCGGCAGTAGAAACAGGGTAATCCCTAAACCAGCAAGAAGCAGCCCGCTGCCGGAAAGAATAGAAGCCAGAATGGCTTTTGACTTCAGTTCATCCTGAAAACCTGTATAGATATTCCAATAGGTGTCAAAATCTGCACTTGCATTCATATAATCCTGATAAGCGGGATCAACACTGTTATCATAAAACTGTACTGCATCGTAAAAAAGATAACCTCCAATGAGAGTACTTACTATTCCCACCCCCAGACTGGAATAAGCTGCAATCTTTTTTATATTTATATTTTTTTTTGGTGTCGAATCTACTGATATAATATCAGAATCAGCTGTTTCAGTTTGTGTTTCCACATTATCAGAACTAATTTCTTTATCTTCTTGTTTATTATCTGTAGTACCTGTTTGTTCTATGGGAGCTACTACAGTAATGGCTTCAGCTTCTGCAGTCTCTAAAGGCTTGGACTCAAAAGAAGTCAGTCTTCCTGTAAAATCAAATATATCATCAATTAAGGCATCCAGATTTTTATATATTCCATCGGAAGTTTTTAAAGTTTTACCAGTTTCAGTTTCCAGAATTTTAGAAGTCAAAATATATCTGTTACCAATACTGCCAATATCCCCTACCACTATCTGCTCTGCAGATAGTAATTTACCTATTTCCAGCTGATATGATTCGTCCGAACTTCCACTAAACGAAAACTTTAATTCACTTAGAATTTTATCCCGTTGGTTTATTTCGATAACTGTATATTTACCAGTACGAAAAAGCGCAGAAGAAAATAATGAAATAATGGATTTCATATCATTTTCTGAAATATTATTTACTGAAAAATCAAGAACTGTAATTACCGGCTTTTCTGATGCGTATAGCGAATAAACAGACAATAAAATAAGACAAGCTGCCAAAGTTTTTCTCATACCAAATCCTTATAATAATTCCCATACTTACTTGTTAAAAACCCTTTACTTTTTTAAATGGACATTTATTGCTCACATACAAGCAAGAATCATGCCAAAACTACAATTTTTTGCAGTTGATGAGTCCGTGGTTTCTGATTAGTATAAATTATTGCCAATAAGCTTTAACAACCCGGTTTTTGATAAGACCTGACTACTCAGGCAGATTAAATAGATTATTCTGATATCTCTCCAATCTATGAATACTGGAAAAAATTATTGCTAAAGTTGAATTCTCACTGAAAACTTGTCAAGTAAGTTGACATTAGAGTAAATACAGTTGACTTTGAGAGTTATTAATAATACTATTTACAGTGTTGTTAATAACTCAACAAAGGAGTCGGCAATGAAAAGCATCAGTGCAAATGATTTAAAACTTAAAGGAGTTAAAGCCTTTAGTGAGGAAGAAACACTTATAACCGTAAGAGGTAAAGAAAAATATATAGTTCTGAATATTGACATATATGAAAGAATGAGGAAGGCAGAATTAGATGCTGCCTACATGGAAGTACTGGAGGATTATAAACAGGGAAACTTTACATCAGATATTGACCAGCACATAAACAATATCAATGCATAAAATAATAATTACCGGATCCTATGAAAAAAAAGCAGGAAAATTCTTTAAGAAACACCCTGATTTAAAAGAAAGATATATTAAAACACTAAGAGTAATGGAGAATAACATATTTCATCCATCCCTGAGATATCATTCAGTGGGCAAGTATCAATCTATTTCTATAAATATGAAATACAGAATAGTTATCAACTTTATAGTTCAGGATAATAAAATATTCCTGATCGATATAGGTGATCACAATACGGTTTATAGATGAGTTAATTTCAAAAATCATAAATTACTCATTTACATAAAGCAAAAAGCAATCTTATCTGTAAATAAGACAGCTTTACTTTGAAATTTAACCCGAAAATTTTATCAGGGAATTAAATCGGTAGAAGATGTAGAATTCCAGACCATTACATATTCAACTTCAGGTAGTGCGCTTCCACTAATCTCTAAAAAGAATCCCAAATCTATTACAGGATCTGTATTCAGAGAAGTAAAAGTCTGCTTTCCTACATTCATTAGCTTAAGCAAATTCTGTGCCAAAAACTAAAAATCTCTTTTTCAGCAAGCAATTTTTATTTGAACCGGGTTAGTGGTGTAAACAAGGTCATATACATGAAGAATTAGGGATAATAGAGTTTTAAGTACTATCCTGTAAATTAAGAATAAATAAAGTTTTCTTGCAAAATACCCAGTCTCACTGTAAACTTGTCAAGTAAGTTGACATTAATGGAAAGGTAATTGACAAAAAAAGGCAGGTATCTTTGAAAACTACAGCAAAAATACTTATTGTGGATGATGATCCCGGGAATGCTGATTATGTTACAAGAATTCTTAGTAATTTCGAAACAGAAAGCTATACAGAACCTCTCAAAGCTCTTACAGCGTTTAAATCAGGTAAATATGATCTGATAATTTCAGATCAGAAAATGCCGGAACTGACAGGGACAAACCTTATAAAAGCCTGTAAGGAACATTCTAAAGACTTTTTCAGTATAATAATATCAGCCTATACAGATAGTAATGACCTTATAGATGCAGTTAACTCCAACAGCATCTACAAATATATAATAAAACCCTTTACACCGGATATTCTACTCCAGCATGTCCACAGGGCATATGAATCACTCTGCCTTTTGCGGGAAAAAAATAAGTTGGAACAAAAATTGCATGAAGATAATATCCGTCTGAATGCCGAAAACAGACGATTAAAGGAATCGGACAATGAATTTGGAACGGATAGACTTGCAGGAGACAGCATAGAACTATTGGCAGTTAGAGAGAAAATTGAAACTTATGCCAATTCGGACAGCAGTGTTTTAATAACAGGCGAAACAGGGACGGGAAAGGAATTGGTTGCACAGGCAATACATGAACTTTCCATGCGGAGTACAAAGCCTTTTATAAAAATAAACTGCACGACACTATCACAAAGTTTAATTGAAAGTGAACTTTTTGGTCATGAAAAAGGTGCATTTACAGGTGCAGGAAAGTACAAAAAAGGTTTTTTTGAATTAGCAGATGGCGGATCTATTTTTCTGGACGAGATCGGAGATCTTTCTCTGGAGGTTCAGCCTAAACTCTTAAGGATTCTTCAGTTCGGAACTTTTTATCCCGTAGGGGGAAGAGAGGAAAAATATACAGACGTGAGAATTATCGCAGCTACTAATACAAACCTTGAAAACTCTGTTAAAAATGGAAAATTCAGAGATGATCTCTTTCATAGATTAAACATTCTCAGACTCAGAATACCCCCTTTGCGTAATATAAAATCGGATATTCCTGTCATTTTTAGAAAGCTGTTTAGAAAGGAATACTATGGATTTGAAGATATAAGCCTGGATCAGGAAGCAATTAACCTATTAATAAATTATCCTTTCCCGGGAAATGTCCGTGAACTGGAAACTTATATCCATAGAATACAACTGATCAATGGTTCAGATAAAAAAATTACAGCAGCTATCATTAAACAAGTTCTCGAACCTGTTCCCGAAAATCCTGATCATTCATATTCTACCGATATGTTTGAAAATATCAGTCTTAAATCAGGAATTGAAAATATGGAAAAGGAGCAAATTATAAAAGGACTGGAAGATA
>JAJRQE010000215.1 GCA_024280415.1 Spirochaetota bacterium
AATTATTTTATTATAATGATTTTGAAGGTAGTAATATCTATCCTGATGAGACTGGAGGGATTGCGAGCTATTCTAAAGTTGCTCCTATAATAAGTATTATTCCAGAGATTCATGCAGTTGAAGAAAATCTGAGCCTCGGATCTGAGCTTTCAGATGGGAAAATTCTTTTAGATAAAGTTTATAATGAAACAGGGACTGAAGTTATTGAGACCCTGCATTTAGTACCTGACGAAGGTTCCCTGGTTCTTGTAAGTACAACTAATCAGGGTTCGGTTATTGTAGACGGATCTGTTGTAAGTGAATCGGCAGGTGTAATAAGCGCTTCTTTTTTTAGAAACGGAATAAAACACAATTTCAGCCTAACTAACCCTGAAAGTTTGCTTACAAGACTTCCTTTAGCAATATATAATGGTGATGTTTTAAATGAAGTTACTTCCAGCTATAACTTTGCATATTTACCTTCTTATACGAGCTTAAGTATTACTGATTATGAGACAATGTATGGAACTATAGATGTTCCGGATGACAAAGACTTTTTTAAAACAGTCTATGACCGGTATCCCGAAATTCCAGATATTGAAGAGTATATACTTAAAGATCCAATGTCGACAGAAGAGCTGGATCAATTAAACGCCATCCTATCAGGAGCAGATTTACCTGCAAATTATACCTTGCTGCCTCTTGTAGAGTATACATCTGCCTTCGATTCTGCTTCTGCGGAGGACAGAGCTTTTCTTGAAAAAGTCTATAGTCGACTTCCGGAAATACCTTCTCTTGAAAGATATGATCTTGCCGCAGATATTAGCAGTCTGGATGAAACACGTCTTGTCCTTATTTTTGATGCTTTAAGTGACAATGCTGATTCTATTCTGGACAGTCCCTTGTTTTTATCCGGAAATACAGAGAGTATTGGTATTATTGCTTTAAGTGAAACAGAATATTTAGATTATTTTGATGGAAATTCTGAGATTCAAAATCTTTTTAATGAAGTTGAAGATTCTGAATTAAATACTTTCTATATTTTAAAAGGTAATATTTCAGAGTCTGAGAAAACTAATTTCGAATTTGTCTGCAGGAAATATTTACGTGATATAATTGAATTCCCCTATTATGAATATAATGATACTGAGGGAATAGCAACTATAAAATCAGGATTAAGCAGTACTGAAAGGACTGAAATATCAACTCTTTTTTCCGGACTTGGTTTAAGTGTATTTACTAATCTTAACAGAAACCTTCGGTATTTTTCCGATACAGTTCTGTTGGTTACTTATGATGGTACAGCTCCTGTTTCAGGTGTTGATAATTCTGTTCCGGAAGGGAGTAGTCCTATGAATCATACTAATCCTGGAACTGTCAGCATTCCATATTTTGACGATCAGGGAAGAAGTTCTTATGTTGATCGATACATTCACCAGTATAATACAGAATTAGATTACAGTATGGAAAATCTTATTAGTTATCCCGAAACTATATTCAATGATGACACTCTCCTTGGTACAGATTTTATAAATGATACTGAAGAGGATAAAATTCCAGATAAATTTGAAGTTTTTAGTGGAGGTGTCGGAGGTTGGTTCTATGGTTCCTGGACAGGGTATTATGATTTTAATAAAGATCATTTGCATTCCATTCCCCCAGTTGCTCCGGAAGGTGAAGTAATTCTTCCGAAATATTTTGTATCTATGGAACCGAATGTAAAAGTTGATGGTAGTTCCGGACCGGAAGTTTCAGAGATTGGGAAAAAACAGATTTTAACACTTAATGATCAAGCTTTAATTGGAGATGTAAGTTCATATACTGATTCTGATTTTGATGATAATGGTAACCCTGTAAATACAACTTATAATTTTACATCTGCAATAGATGGGAATATCCTGCATGCAGACAGAAACGGTGGAGACACCTTTTTTAACATTCCAAGAGGAAGTACTTCAATCTCGGGAGGAAGGATTGGAAATATCAGTGAAGGTAAATCTGAGTCAACAGATATAAATGGCGGAGTAGATGCAGGTCTTGTAACATTCTCATTTAGTAAAAATGAGGGAAAATCCTGGCAGTATCAGGATATGATGGACATAAATGGTGACAGGTATCCTGATATTATCTCGTATACTTCGGATAAGTCCGGGTCTGGTAGTTTTTCAGTTGTAGAGGGTAATGGACAGGGATTTGCTAATAAAGAAAACTATACAAGTCCCATTAGTCATCTTTCATATAATAACAATGTAACCTATGGATTTGGAGCATCCCCGGGCAGCGGCAGTGGTGCAATCAGTCAGGCTATATCTGCATATGGTTCTATAAAATCAACCAGTATAGGAACACCGGATGAATCATCTGATGGTGGATTAGGCTTTGCCGGGCTTAACGGAACAGCAGGTTCCTCCTTTACAACTCAGAGTTTTATGGATGTTACCGGTGACGGGCTTCCCGATCACATTAGAAGGGATGGAGCAGGTGAATATCTTGTGGCCATTAATAAAGGAGATAAAAGTTTTGCTCCTCTTGTATCTTATGGTTATGGAATAAATGAATCTTTATACGATATTAGTGGGAATACCGGAGATTTGGGTTCACGGGCATTAGGGATAAATTTTACTAATTCAGGCAGCCTTGGCACCGGTGCTTCGTTAACAATACCCGGGACAGGTATAATTCAGGGAGCAGGTTTAAGTATTGGCTTTAATGCCTCAGCTAATCGTACTATGTCCAGGCTTATGGATATAAATGGGGACGGACTTAATGATCAGGTAGTAAAGAAACCTAATGAGGCATTCTTTAGAGTGCGCTTTAACCTGGGAGATATATTTTCGGATGATCAAATAAGACTTTACAGGCCTGAATGGAATACCAGCTTTGCAGATACTAAAGGTTTACTCCAGACTGTACTTGGCGAGAATGCTTCTGTTTTTGATGATATGAATATACCTCTGGTTGGTTCAATACCAGGAGTCACAGCTCTGCCGAGTGAGACCAGTAATCCATTTCTCTCTATAATTAATCCACTGGGAGTAGATGATACTATTAGTTACACTGGAGGTATTTCAATAAACCTTGGTGCAAGTATGAGTTTATTCTATGGGCTCGATTTTAAAATTGCACGTTTTGGTTTCAGTCTTGTCCCCGGAATAAACGGATCGTATGCAGTGAGTACAACTAGTCTCTCCATGCAGGATATTACAGGAGACGGTCTTCCTGATCATGTTCTTAAGAAAACAGGATCGGATACATTGCTGATTAAAATAAACAACATGGGAAAGGTCGGACTTTTAAATGAAATAATCCTACCCACAGGCGGAAGCATAGACCTCGAATACGGAAGAAGAGGTAACACAGTTGCCATGCCTCAGAACCGTTATGTTCTTACAAAAGTAACAAAGAACGATGGTTACGAGGACACTCCGGCAATGACAGGCGAACATAGTTATACTGAAACCTATGACTATAAAGATGGATATTATGACAGATCGATGCGAAAGTTCTTCGGCTTTCATGAAGTATCAGTAACAAAAGAAGACGGTTCACTTACAACCACTAACTATAACAATGATAATTACTATACAAAAGGACTTGTATTTTCAACAGTAATAGAAGATGAAAACGGAATAACTTTCCTTGAACAGAACAACAGCTACAGCCTGAGAAGCATTGGAACCTATACTGACGGAGACGTAAAGTATCCATATCTTTCTACTGAATTAAGCAGAACATATGATGTATTAGATTCTGATGTAATTGAAACAGAAAAACAATACTTTTATGACAACTTAGGAAATGTGATACAAATGGAAGATACAGGAATCTACTCTGATCCATATGATGATATAACATTGAATATAGTTTATTCAGATGCTCATGACAGCAATTATTTAATGAGCCTTCCAACGAGTCTGACCGTGAAAGATTCGACCGGAGAAATTATAAGAAAAAGAGAAGGAGCCTTCGACGGTAATGGTAATCTTAATAGTTTAAAAAATTATTACAACGAATATGACTACTCTGAATATACATTTGAATATGACAATGAGTATGGAAACCTGATATCTGTAGAAGATCCATTAGGGTATAAAAAAGAGTATACCTATGATAATGAAGTTCATAAATATGTTACAGAAATAGAAGCTCGTAATAATAGCGGAGGAGATTCATATACTTCGGCTATCAGTTATGACTATAAATATGGAGTTGAAACTTCCCAAACCGACAGCAATGGAAACACTCTGTCTAAGGAGTATGATAACTTCGGGCGGCTTAAAACCATAATAAGTCCATATGATACAGGTTCTGTAGGTGCAGTTGAATATTCATACCTTACAGATACCTTTCCATGGAAGGCCCTTACTAAAAATAAGATAAGCTTTAATCCAGCAGATACAGAAACTATGGATACCTATGTAATAATAGATGGACTTAACAGAATAACCACCACAGCCAAAGAGGGAGAAGTCTACAATGAAGATGGAAATAAATACGGCTGGAATAAAAGCGGATATGTCGTTTATGACAGTAAGGGAAGGCCGGCAAGCGAAGGACAAACAATATTCGAAGAAACAAGCAGTGTTCCAACAACAGAGAATACTGCTCTGCGTCCAACAATTAAAATATACGATGCTATTGACAGGATTCTAACAATAACCTTTCCCGATAATTCTGTAATAACAAAAAGCTATGCTGTAGAGGGAAACAAAACAATGGAGACAGTTACCGATCCTCTTGGAAATATAACAGAAACAAGCAAAGATATACGCGGTAATATTATTAAAATAGAAAAAAAAGACTCATCAGGTACACTCCTGACAGAGTCATCTTACAGTTATAATGTTCTTGGAGAACTGTTAAAGGTGACAGACGCAGAAGGAAGTGAAGTTACTTTTAGCTACGACATTCTTGGAAGAAGATTAACTCAGATGAGTCCTGAAACAGGTCTTACAGAGTTCGAATATGACAAAGCAGACCATCTCATACGCAAAGTGGATGCAAACCTTAGAAATAATGGAGCATCTATCAATTACATCTACGACACCCTCGGAAGAATAGAGAAAATAGATTACCCCTTTATAACAGATACAAGCTACACCTATGGCGTACAGGGAGAGAACTTCAACAGAGCCGGAAGAATAGTAAGTATAACTGACGAAAGTGGAGTAACAGAAAACTTCTACGGAGAACTTGGAGAAACAACAAAAGTTACCAAAACAATAAAACGTCTGACACCACTGGAAAATGACAAAAGCGCTTCTTTTAACTACACTTTCGACTACCAGGGAAGAATGGAAACAATTACCTACCCCGATAACGAGGTAGTAAGTTACGAGTACAACAGAGGTGGAGAGGTAGAAAAAGTAAGCTCTGCCCACAACGGCCTTGATACAACATACATAGAAAACATAGGTTACGACGAATACGGCCAGAGAGCATATATAAAATATGGAAACGGGATAGAAACGAAGTATACATACGATGAAGACCGCCGCTGGCTTAACAACATACTGACAGAAAACAGCAGCCTGAGTACCCTCCAGGATATTGATTATACATTTGACAATACAGGTAATATCCTTTCAATAGTAAACATATCCGGAAGGTATACAACAACTCAAGATTATGAGTATGACGGACTCTACCAGCTGACAAGAGGGGAAGGGGCTTTTGAAGATAGAGAGTTCGGCTTTGTAAGCGGAACCTCGAACTACACCCAGGACTTTACATATGACAACACCGGAAATATTTTAACCAAAACAAGTAGTAATACAGTTAACCCCTCAGGTGGAGTGAATGCACTTAATTACGATTACAACTATACCTATTATTCTGATAAGCCAAAACAGGCGGAAATAATCGGCAATTTGTGGTATCTTTATGACAGTAATGGTAATATGATAGAAGAGAGAGCCGGAGGCCACAGCCCTGAAGGAATACAGGGAAGCGGCACTATTACAAAAGATGGGAATATAACAGAAATGAACAGAGGCATAGCCCTTACAAGAAATACAGAAGAACCTGAAAATGTATACAAACGCACCTACATCTGGGACGAAGAGAATCGCCTAAAAACAACAATAGATCCTGCACAAACTGTAGAATATCGTTATGACAGCACAGGTGAGCGAACAAACAAGAGATCCGAAAATGGAAGTGAAACCCTCTACTTCAACAGCATGTGGTTGGCGACAGAAGACAGTTACGATTTTCGCATGAGCAAGAATATTTATCTTGGAGAGACTAGAATTGCTACCAGGCTAAACATGGAAAATGACCCTTCGACAGGTTATGAAGCGGTGAATACTTACTACTATCACCCTGATCATTTGGGCTCTTCCAACATAGTAACAACCCCGGATGGGGAGGTATTTGAGCATATTGAGTACACCCCATATGGTGAGACCTGGATTGAAA
>JAJRQE010000216.1 GCA_024280415.1 Spirochaetota bacterium
GAGGGTTTTTAAACTAAAATATCATATTGAGTCCTACCAGTTATCCATCATATCATCAATATCACGATTCTGTTCAGAAAAAAGATCAGTAACTGCTCTTAAATCATCCAGATAAAAGAAATAGGTTCCCAGGGTCTCTTCTGGATCACATTCGACTCTAAATCCTTCAACCTTAAGACCTGTCCGGTTAGCATAATGATAATCCTGCTGTTTAATTGTTGAAGGAACAGCAACAGTCATTTTTTTCCATCCGGTAAAATTCAGTTTACCCATAGTTAATTCTGCCTTATTGCCAAACTGATCAGAGATAAGCAGTTTTAAAGTATGTGGACTGTTACGTCCAACGACCCAAACCGACATTGTCTTGACGATTCCTTCCACAGGAAGAGGTTTTGCAGGTCGAATCAAAAACTGATTAAACCCTCTTTTATAATAATCAACTCTAACACCCAGTACAAACTTATCATTTTCCGTAAGACCTATCTTTTCTTCATCCGGGATAGGTTCTTTATCCATCGGACCTCCGGGAAGTCTTCGCAGAGTGGTAATTCCCTGATCTCTTCCCATACTCACAGACCAGAAACCAGAATCCTCAAACTTTGATACCGATACCTCTTTTAACTGCTGCTGTGCAGTATCCACACCAATTGATGCTGCATCAGGTTCCCCGACGGTACTAACTGACTGACCGAATGAAAAGACCCCGACAACAAAGAGCAACAATGAAATAATTAATAATCTCTTAAAGATGCTCATAGACTACTCCTCTCCCCAGATTTTTGCAGCACTCTCTCTATCTGCAAGTTCATCACCGTCACATCTGGTAATAAAGGTATCTGTTAAAACCTTTATCTGGTCAAAATATATGAAATAATTACTCACATTTTCAATAGGCTTAGTCCAGACAACAAGCTTAACCAGTTCAAGACTCCTTATGTACGGGACATACTGTCCAGTCTGATCAATCCTGTTGGGTATTGCAGTTGAAAAATTATTCCATCCAATTCTGGCGAGTCCTCCCATATTAAGCACATGGATAACCCCTTTAGTATCCCGGAGATGAACCTCCAGATAATAGTCAAAATCTGAACACCAGACCCAGAGATCAAGTCTTTTAACACGTCCTGGTATAGATATGGGATTTGGAATAACATTCCCCTCATCGTCCTTCGTTACGGGTATTACTTCAAAATTATTATACCCCTTCCTATCCCACTTCATATTAACTCCGAGCACCTGAAGGTCTAAACCCTCTTTGTTGGAACCATAAACCGCTTCCGGCCAGGCCTCAGTATAGGTTTGTTTCGGAAAGCCCTCAGTAGTAAATTTACTTCCAACCACAAGCCAGTCAGTTGTTCTCGAATCTGGATCAAAACTCTCGATGATTCTTGATTCCATATTCTCAGTAGCTGAATCAGCCATAACTGATGGTAGGATCAGTAAAAAAAGCACTGTAAGGCATATGATAAGAATGCTGCCCTTTCTCATTCTGTACTCCTTGTTAAATTACATAATTACAATGTTTACAAGCATTTAGAATTATATTTCTTCGCTATTTGTTTGTCAAATCTTTTTCTTTCAAACAGAAAAATATCACCTATCTTAGGATACCATTCAGGCTTATATCCCTATGATTACCCAATTTTATGTTTTTATATACTTTTTCCATCAATCCCTTCATATCATTTTCCACACTGAGAACAACTGATGATCCATAACTTCCGGTATACCAAAAATCCGAAGTTACTATCTTTTTATTATCTCTTACAGATAAGTCATAGCAGATTTTCTTCCATTTGTCAGTAAAAATTATAATATAAACTGATTCTGAAACAATTTTAGTATTAAAAAAATCCTCTATATCGTTTTCCGAAGTTGATAAATCAATCTCAAACCTGGCTATCATCGGATTATCCCCATTATTACCCAGAGCAGATAGAAAACTCTTTGCCTCAGATTTTATCTTCAAATCAGTTTTATCAAAAATAATAGAAACCCCTCTATTAATATCCGGATTCCCGGAAATTATCCGACCTGCTTCTGCAAAGGAAGATGTTCTATCATAATTTATGGCAAAGACTGAATAATTATTAGCAGTCTTTAGCAAACTACTGTTTTCAAAGAGATAGTAAACACTCTCTCTGTTTAGAATATCTGTAGAAATGATGGTTTTGCTAAGTAAGGGGCTGAACAAATACACATCTGCCTCATAATTCAGATGATCAGCCGGCTTAAACCCCTGGGAAGATCCTTCAAGTACATTTTTAATGAGAAACTTTCCATTTAACAATGCATTTATTTTTAAACCTGCAGCCCGGTTCTGAAATTCCTCAACAAGAATCTCCCAGTAGGGATCTGAGACAATTGCAACTTTCGTACAAGATAAGAGGAGAAGAGGAAATAACGAAATTAAAAACAGTTTCTTTAACATATTCCTGCCGGATTATTTTCTGATATAGTCTCTCTTAAGAAGCAAAAAAGCAGAAAGAGAACCTGCAGTAATAAGGGCTGTTGCCCCAAGAGCAGCAAAAAAATAATTTATATAGTACAACCAGGGGATAGATACCAGAATTATCGAAAAGGGAAAAAGAAGAGCATATATAAGGGTTTTCCTGTAAGCCCTTCTTACTCCTGCTTCAATCACAATTACAGGGAAAATAACTAATAAAGAAACTGTAAGAAAGGGGAATAGAAACAAAATATAACTGTCAAATTTCAATAAACTGTTTACAGATCTGAAAAGACCGGATAAAACAAGTACTCCTGCAGTAAAAGAAAAAACATAGGGATACTCAAGATAGCTGTCCTGCCTGAATACCCCCTTCCTGACAAGTAAGAAATATCCTGCAGTCAGAACTAAAACATAGGGTAATATCTCTGTTGCCCATAGATAAAGGTAGAGAGGAAACCACTCATAATTAACCTTATAGAACAGTTTTATCAGCTGGTAGATTACCTGGACAAAAACAAACAGAAACATTCCCGAAAAAAAAGCTCTCTTAAAATTTCTTTTTCCAGACTCATGCTGAAAAAAAACAGAAATCGAAAATATATATATTAGAGGAATTGTTAAAAGCAGAAAAAGAGAGATCAACAGGTTCATATTAGTACAACTCTTCCAGCTCAAGACGATCCTGGAGGATCATTCTTTGACGATGTTTATCAGCTGCTAGTTTTGTAAATAATTCTCTTCCGGATTCAGTTCCGGACAGTATACTCAAAGTCTTAAAATTCTCAATTAATAAATCATATCTGCTAATTACTTCTCTTATAAACTCTGTTTTTTTCAATTTCGCTGATTCAAACCCACTTTCCCTGAACAGATCAGGTACGAATTTCGAATCTGTACTAAAATTACTCTTAAAATCTATTCCGCCAATTTTCTCCCCAAAATTGGAAGAATACTCTTTTTCGGTATCAATCATTGTTGTTAAAAGTCGTTTAAAGGAAAAATCTTCACTATTACTGTAATAATCCTCATAGATTACTGTAATAGCATCAGCCCACTCCTTAACACTATCAATTAATAAATCGGGAATAATTTTACTCATATTTTAATAATACAGAGTAATTCTATTCATTTCAAGGAGCACCCTGTTAAAATATTCCACCTCCCACTGTTATATTGTTCAATAAATCAGCCCCTTTGACTCTTTCCTCCAGTAATGGTATAGTTATGCCAATTTTAATGGTGTGGAGGGATCTCCACATAGAGGGAGATATATTGGCTGCAAAGGAATTGCGGATAAATCAATCTGTTCGTGTTAGAGAAGTTCGATTAATTTTAGACAATGGGGATCAGGATGTTGTTACTATTGAGGAAGCACTTGCCTCCGCCACTCAGGCAGGGTTGGATCTTGTAGAAATTGCCCCTCAGGCAAGTCCTCCTGTCTGCAGAATAATGGACTATGGAAAATACAAATTTGAACAGGAAAAACGTCTGAAAGAATCCAAGAAAAGACAAAAACTGGTCAAACTCAAAGAAATTCGGATGCAGCCCAGAATCGAAAAACATGATCTTGCTTTTAAAACAAAGCATATTATTGAATTTCTTGAAGATGGTAATAAGGTAAAAGTTACTATTAGATTCAGAGGCAGAGAACTTGCCCACACGGAATTGGGAAAAGATGTCCTTATTAAAGCCATAGGTCTCCTGAATGAACAGGAAATTGGATTTAATGTAGATATACCCCCCAAAATGGAAGGCCGGTTTATGTCCATGATTTTGAGTCCAAAAAACAAGAAGGTTTAATTATAAATTAGAGCAACTCTTAGGGGTCTTGTTCCTTTGAGGGGCTAAAAAATAAATTTACAAGGAAAAGCAATGCCAAAAATGAAAACAAGAAAAGCTGCTGCAAAGAGGTATCGGGTAACCGGCTCTGGTAAGGTTAAGTACAAAAAGCAGGGTGCGGGACATATTCTGACAAAGAAGAGTACCAAACGGAAAAGAAATCTTCGTCATGCCGGAGTTTTAAGTGCTCCGGAAACTAAAAAAGCAAAAATTCTGTTACCCTACAGTTTCTAAAGGAGCGTAAGTTAAATGCCAAGAGCAGTTGATGGAACAAGAAGAAAAAATAGAAGAAAAAAGATATTAAAGAGTGCAAAAGGATATTTTGGAAGAAGAAGTACAAACCTTAGAGCTGCAAAAGATGCAGTAACCAAAGCGGGTCAGTATGCCTACAGAGACAGAAGAAGGAAAAAGAGAGATTTTAGAAGGTTATGGATTACCAGAATCTCAGCTGCATGCAGATCAGAAGATATTACTTATTCCAGATTTATAAATGGTCTTAAAAAAGCAGAAATTGAGTTAAACAGAAAGGCTCTTTCAAACCTTGCAATTGAAGACAAGGATGCCTTTTCTGCTGTAGTAGCAAAAGCAAAAAAAGCATTGGGAGTGTAATTTAATGATTACTCTGGATCATATTAAGCAATTGGATCGAAAGGTTCATAAAGCAATTGATGAGATTAATACTTTGAGGGCCGAAAACAAAATGCTTCTGGAAGATCTGGATAAGTACCAGCTCAGAATAGAAGAACTTGAAATTATGATCAATGCATTCAAAGAGGATCAGAGTGAAATAGAAACCGGGATTATCGAGGCTTTAAACCAGCTGGATATCCTCGAAGACACCATTGCTGTAACCAGTACGGATACCGAACAGGTGCAGCAAAATAATAATAATGATCCGGAATTGACTTCAGAAAAAGCTGAATCAGACAGCAGTAATACAGGGCAGCCTGAGGGATCTGCAGAAGAGGAAAAAATTCCGACACCCGAAGAACCTGCCGAAGAAGGCGAATCTGAACTGGATATTTTCTAATATTCCGGTATGAGCAGTCTTCAGAAAATCAGACTTCTGGGATCCTCATTCTCTTTAAAAATAGATGAGGATCCTGAGTATTTTAACAAGATAATAGAAAATATTGAAAAAAAATTTTCTGTAATTGAGAGTACAATGGGGGTGAAAGACCCTTTGCGAATTGCTCTGTTATCCTGTATACTGTTATCAGATGATCTTTTAAAAGAAAAGGATAATAATATGCAGGGACTTACTGTTGAAGAAGCTAAAACTGCTGAACAGATAACACTTGAAATCATCAATTTCATTGACAAAAATCTCAAATAGAAATTATCCTGCGGTGTTCGGGAAGGGATACAGGTCTCTTGGTTCAAACTAATAGAAAGGGCATACATATTCACAGGTTGAATTGCGCGGTTTTTTTTATCGTACAGGATTCCAGTGAGAGTTCGCCCACTTGACCTATCGAGTTCAAGAGATAATTCCCAGAGCGGCATCGCGGGTTTTTTATTTAAATCAGGTTGTTTTTTTTGTAATCTCAGTTGACATTAGCTAATTCAGATAATAGTATCAGTATCAATTATGGCAGTATTAACAAGTCAGCAGATTAACAGATATTATGAAAGCTTCAAAGATGTCAGTGTAACTTTTACAAAAGAGGTCACGGCAAACCTAAAGCTCCTGCCTAATCATGTATTTCTCAAATGTCAGGGAACTCAATGGCCGGGTATTATCTACTCTACTTCCATGGTCGGTGCAAAAATTATTGTCAACATGGATCAGAATGCTTTTAAACTCACTCGGGATGCTAATAATCTGGTTGCTCTTAGGTTCGCATTCAGTATAGAGGACAAAAAAGACAAGCTGCTTTTTTTTGTTTCGGCTAAAATATCCGGATATAATCCATACAATAAAGATAAACCAAATCTAAATTTCATCAATCTTGTTTATACAAAGCGACCTCCGGATGATCTAATAGCTATTCTAGGTCAGATGCTTGAAATTAATGTTAATTCAAAAAGGCGTACATCTGAAAGAATTGATATAAATAATGACAGCATTAGAATCCTGGGTCTAATATCAAAAAATGCAAAACTCTCCCTGGCCGGTATTCCCAGAAACTGCATAGTCAGAGATATTAGTTTTTCAGGAGCCAAGCTCATTCTCCCTGGAATTGCAAAATTTTTAAATGATAAAGAATGTATCCTGGGTATGGTTGCAAAGGAAAATAAAGTTTTTGCCTTAAAGGGCAAAGTTATTAGAGTGGAAACTGTTGCAGACAGAAAAGATATTGCTGTTCTGGCGATTAAATTTGATGAAAACTCTATTCCTATGGATTACAAGAAAATGATCAATGACTATATTACTGTTAAGCACAATGTAAGCAGTATAAAGATTTAGAGAAAAACAATATGAAAAACAAGCAAAAACCTAATCTTGAACAAATAATTTATATTTCAATACCAGAAGATACTGAGCAAAATATTAATGGATTCCAAATTGACAGCTCAAGACTTATGCCTGTTGAAGTCCCGGCAGGAGAAGATAACTGGCAAATCCAGGATCTTTCCTGGGAGATGATCATTGCAGCAATGCTTAAAATATTTGCATGGGATCCTGACCATGCAGACATTAATTACTACCGTAATTTTATCAAAGCTGTCAGACCTTCAATCAATGAAGAGATGGCAAGAACAGGAATAATAAAAGCCGAAAACAAAGATTACTCTATAGCGGAAGAAATATTCAGATCTTTGGCTAATTTTGAACCAGCCATTGAACAAAATTTGATAAATCTTGCCCTGGTCTTTGAAGAACAGGCAGAACAGTATAAAAATATAGATAATCAGAAACTGGCTGAATTGAAAGCAGAAGAAGCCTTTCAGGTGTATAAATCTGCTCTGATAAGATATCCGGAATCCGAAGAGATCCTGTTTAATGCAGGTAACTTCTACTTGAAACACGGAAATATGGAAAAAGCGGAAAAACTTCTAATACATTTTATGTCTATTTCTACAAATTCTGAAAAAAAAACATATATTGCTGGAATTTTGAATAAATTAAAAGAGATCTCAGGTGATGATCTTTTATTCAATGAATCTTATGAACTGATAAAAATCGGAAAAGAGGATTTGGGAATTAAAAAAATAAAGCAATACCTTGACGATAATAACACTGTATGGAATGGATGGTTTTTACTTGGATGGGCTTACAGACGAATTGGAAAATATAACAAAGGAAAAGAAGCTCTTTTGAAATGTCTGGAACTAAATTCAGATAATGTTGATACCTATAATGAGCTCGCTATATGTCTCATGGAACTGGGGGATTATAGTGAATGCAGAAAAAAACTCAGCACTGCCCTAAGACTGGATGGAGAAAATGTGAAGATAATATCAAATTTCGGCATACTCGCTTTAAAAGAGGAAAACTCTGAAGAAGCACTCGGTTTTTTTAGAACTGTCCTGGAAATTGAACCTGCCGATAAGATTGCCCTGAACTATATAGATTTTCTTACAAAATAGTTTCTTATATTTAATAGTATATCGAAAATGGATCTTCTTGTCTCAAATAATTCTTTTATAGCTATTCCACAAAAAAAAATATATTTTTTCTAAATTTTATTAAAGATATAAAGAAAGGATGCCGACCATAATCAATGAGGGCAGCTGTAAACCAAGGTACCTGGCAGACCAGCACTCCCCCCTATAGTAACAATATCGGAGAAATCTGAGATGCCTTAATAGAAAATATAATTTTTTTATATTTTTCCCGGGGCAGCAACAAAAAATAGAGCAAGGATGCTCTAAACACTGTTTTCATGGAGGAAACAAATGATAATTAATCACAACATGAGTGCAATATTTGCACAAAACAAACTCAAAATTTCAAATAATAATGTATCGTCGAACATGGAAAAACTGGCTTCGGGTCTAAGAATTAACCGTGCAGGTGATGATGCTTCCGGTCTTGCTGTATCTGAGAAGATGAGAGCACAGATTCGCGGCCTCCGTCAGGCATCCAGAAATGCGTCAAATGGTATCTCCTTTATTCAGACAGCAGAAGGGTACCTTCAGGAAACTCAGGATATTCTTGGCAGAATGAGAGAATTATCTGTACAGGCTGCAAATGGGATCTATACTGAAGAAGATAGAATGCAGATTCAGGTGGAAGTAAGTCAGCTTGTTGATGAAATTGACAGAATTGCTTCTCATGCACAGTTTAACGGCATGAATATGCTGACAGGCCGATTTGCAAATGAAACAGGTGAAAATACTGTAACAGCTTCAATGTGGCTCCATATTGGTGCAAATATGGATCAGCGGGAAAGAGTTTATATTGGTACAATGACATCTGAGGGTCTTGGAATTACCGATAAGGGAACAGGGGATTTTGTCTCTATCAGGTCACCTGAAGATGCAAATATGGCTATTGGTACCATCGATATGGCGCTTAAGAGTGTCAGCAAACAGCGAGCTGATCTTGGTGCATACCAGAACAGACTCGAAAAAGCAATTATGGGTATCGATGTTGGTGCAGAAAACCTTCAGGCAGCTGAATCAAGAATAAGAGACGTAGATATGGCAGAACAGATGGTTGAGTTTACGAAAAATCAGATACTTGTTCAATCCGGTACTGCTATGCTTGCTCAGGCTAATGCAAAAACACAATCAGTCTTGCAGTTATTCTAATTGGGGTTTATATTATAAATAGACTACCGTTGTTCTTTGAAATAATACTCTCCTTATAAAAAGGGCAAGGTTGTACGATGGGAGTTTCCGATCTGCATTTGCAGGTCGGATAAATCTCCTCGTATCCAGGAAGGAATGAACGGGGCAAAAGAGGCGCAACAAGATCTTTTGTTTCCTTCCTAACCTAGCAATACACAAGAGGCAAAGGATGCCTCTTTTAACCTATCAAGGAGGGTTACATGATAATTAATAATAATCTAAGTGCAATGTATGCTAACAGAACATTGGGCGCCAGAGGTAAAGACATAGCCGGGAATATTGAAAAATTAAGTTCCGGTATGCGTATTAACAAAGGCGGAGATGATGCATCAGGGCTCGCAGTTTCCGAAAAACTACGAGGTCAGATACGTGGCCTGAACCAGGCTGAAAGAAATATTGAAAACGGTGTTTCTTTTATTCAGACTGCAGAAGGTTATCTACAGGAAACACAGGATATACTTCACAGGATTCGCGAGCTTTCTGTACAATCAGCTAATGGTATTTACACACAGGAAGACAGAATGCAGATCCAGGTAGAAGTATCACAGCTTGTAGATGAAATCAACAGGATTGCTTCCCATGCCCAGTTTAACGGTATGAATATGATGACTGGGAATTTCGCAAGAGATTCAGAAACCATTATGCAATTTCAGGTTGGTGCAAACATGGATCAGAGTGAGAGAATATACATTGGGACTATGACAGCAGAGGCTCTAGGTATTCAGGGAGCCCAGGGAAGTACTGAGACAATAAGTATTCAATCACCGGAAGATTCCAATATTGCTATCGGAATGGTGGATTCTGCATTAAACGTTGTCTCTAAGCAGAGGGCAGACTTGGGAGCTTATCAAAATAGATTTTCTATGGCATCGAAGGGTGTAGCTATTGCTGCTGAAAATCTTCAGGCAGCAGAATCAAGGATTAGGGATGTTGACATGGCCACTGAAATGGTGGATTTTGTTAAAAACCAGATCCTGCTTCAGTCTAATACAGCTATGCTTGCTCAGGCAAATTCAAGTCCGCAATCAGTACTGCAGTTACTATAGTTAATTCCGTTCTAAGAAGGGTGATGAGATTTCTGGACGTTATCTCATCTCTATTGCTATCGGGGGGGGTCGCGCCCCTCTCCCGTTTTTATAAATGGTGGAGATTATGGAACTAGATATAAATAATCTGTCCGGTGTTCCCCCCTCTAAACCTGATATTTCAGGTGAAGTACAGAATGAGCAGCTCAAAATCGAACAGAAAAGAAAAATTGCCCAGAAGAGAGATCAACAGGCAGCATTTGAAAAAGAAAATAAACGTAAAGCCATATCAAAGGCAAAAACCGATCAATACATCAAAGATGTTCTTAACATACCGTCAGTCCTGAATAGGAAGTTTAATTATTCTATCAATAAAGAGTTAAATCAAGTAGTTGTAAAGGTGATTGACGGCGAAACCGATAAAGTAATTAGAGTTATACCCTCTGAGACACTCCTAAGACTCCATTCCAGGATGAAGGAGGTAATTGGTTTGATTTTTGATGAGAAAATTTAACCTTCATCAATTTACAGGGTTTTAGGAATTGCAGTGTCAGATATAACAATCCCTGGTGTAAACAGTAAATACGGAACTGACAAGCTGATCGAAGGTCTAATGGATGCCGAAAGGATTCCCCTTCGTCGTCTTGAAGACCAGAAAAAAACGTTTAGTGAACAAAAAAAAGTTTGGCAGGAGATGAAACTCACCCTGACCAAGTTCAAAGACAGTTCAAAAGCTCTGTTTGGATATCAAAACCCCTTTCAGGAACATATTGCAGAGTCTTCTGATGAAGTTGTTCTCACGGCTTCCGCAGGCAGAGATGCGAATAACGAAATTATTAATATTAAAGTAAATCAGATTGCCGGCTCAGACAGGTTCCTCTCTTCTTCTCTAACCACCGATTACCGGGTACCCGATGGCACCTACAGCTTTAGTATAGGTGAAAAAGAGGTTTCTTTCAGATTCAGAGAAAACAGACTGCAGACTTTTATTCAGGCCGTAAACAAACGTTCAAATGGATTATTAAAAGCACGTTTAATTAACGATACCTCTGATTCCGTGATTCTTATTCTGGAGTCAACCAAAACAGGAAGCTCCAATAAGATTATATTCAAAGATGATTCAGTAGATTTTGGTATTTCAACAGGATTAATTAAACCTGTTTACAGTAATGAGCGGAGTATTGATCTTTCTGATAAAGGTACACTTTTTTCACAATCTGTATTAAATCAGGACTTATTTCAAATTTCAGAGAATAAACTGACCATTGAACCGGAATCAAAAGTTAAAATTCCCTTTAGCCCGTCTGCCGAACTGGATAAAGACTTTACTCTCAATTATACAGTCCGAATAGTAAATCTGGATAAAGAAACTTATGTTCCTCCGGAAAAGCCTCCCGGTCCGGCAATTGAGAGTTCAGTAAAAGTAAATTTTGAAGGCATTACAATTGACAGTGCACCTAGTTCAGTGACACTACCTGAATGGAATGTACCACCTCCTCCTGTAATAAAAGAGAGTCTCGAAGTTATATTTCTAAATGATAATATTCCGCTTCCTCCTTTGAAAAACACAACATCCGAACAGCAATTTTCCATCCCCTACTCTACTACAGGAAAAAATATAAGCAGTATTGATATCGATAACATAAATACACATAGAAAAATAATTATTAATGATATAAATATCTCCAATCCAAACTCAAGAGAGGGGTACGCAGCAGTTAACCCGGCTGACACAGCAAGGAATGTGGAACTTGAAATAGATGGTATTCCAGTATCGAGAGAAACTAATACTATTGACGATCTTATAACAGGGGTCACCCTGAATATTAATAAAGAGAGCGATCAGGAAGTACAGATAGAAGTAAAACCGGATAAGGATTCCATAAAAGACGGTATTATATCTTTTGTGGGTTATTACAATCAGGTTCTGCAAAATATCCAGATACTAACAAGTAGAGATGAAAATGTAATTGGTGAACTTGAATATCTTACTCCAGAAGAAAAAACTGATGCAAAAGCTAATCTTGGTATATTTCAGGGTGATATGACTTTCCAGCAATTAAAGAACAGAATGCAGCGAATAGCAATGGAAGCCTATACGACATCTGCAGGAAGGGATCTCAGTATGCTTTCTCAAATAGGAATATCGACCAACTCCGGAGGTTTTGGCGGAGGAGTCAACAGGGCAAAGCTCAGAGGATACCTGGAAATCAATGAAAATACTCTGGATGAAGCCCTTTCGGGTGATATTAAACCGATTAAAGAACTTTTTGGACGCGATACAGATGGAGATCTGATTATTGATTCAGGATCTGCATATGAGATGGATAGATATATAAATTCATATACACAGATAGGTGGTCTTATTGCAACGAGACTGGCAGGGATTGATGGCCAGGTTACAAGAACAGACAGCAATATACTGGATATGGAAAGAAAACTAGATGATAAAGAGATGGAATTGCGGATAAAATTCGGTAGAATGGAAGGAGCCCTCAAGAGCATGGAACAGAGTTCAAGGGCAATAGAGAATTTCAGCAGCAATAATTAGATAGAAGCACCAGGAGAAAAAGATGATTGTTACCCTTAATAAAGAGCCTCTGGATCTAACCCTTGAAAATGAAAAAAATCTTGAAGAACTTATTTCAGGACTCTCTCAATGGTTAAACAATGAAGGATATGAGATAACCGGATTGGTGAAGGACAGTGTCCCTCTGGATATTTATACTGGCAGCTGGAAAACTACGGATCTTGAGTCAGTAAAGCTTCTTGATATAACTGCTGTTCCGAGGCAGGAAAAGTATATTTCTGATCTCCAGACTCTCTATCAGTATATAACCCTCCTGCATGATTCCATAAAAAAAAGAAATACAACTCTTACCAAAGATCTCTTGAAAGAAATTCCAATAATTACAGGTGCAATGGATTTTTTCTTTGGAAAAAATAACAAACAGTCTCCGGAGTCGTTGCTAATGCAGAATTTTGCAGACACATATGAGGAAAAAGGAGATCCTGAAGAGGGTAATAATTCATTCCTATCCCTTCTGACAAATATTTCTCTGATTCTTCAAAACCGGGTGAGTGAAATTACATCTCCCTTTTCAGAATTAGAAGACACTTCCGAGGCTCTGACTGAACTACTTCCAAAAATATCAGAAATTTCAGTCTTACTCCAGACTGGTGACGATAAACTGGCAATAGATTATGTGCTGCAGTTTATTGAACTTTCAGAAAAGCTGATTCGTATATTCCAACATTTAAAATTTTCCTCAGCTGTAGATATTACAGAAAAAACAATCGAAAAGAAAAGTTTTACTGACTTTTACAAAGATTTTAATGATATACTGAATGAGCTGGTAAATGCATTTGATATAAATGACTCCATACTCATTGGAGACCTCATGGAATATGAAATTGTTCCAAAAACAGGTAGATTACTGGAATATATAAGCTTAATTAAAGCTGTTTAAGATAATTTCAAAAATATATTTAACAGGAGTAAAGAGTGAATTTTATTCTTCTGCAGGAAGCCATAATGACTCTGAAAAAACAAAGTTCAACATCTGTGACGATAGGAATCATTGTTTTTTTTCTTTTTATCCTCCTATTAATTATTTCTGGAAGATCCTCAGGAACAGGAGGACAGAGGAGAACAGGAAAAACTGCAGAAAAAAATTCAGGACGGTATAGTAAACGTTTTTTTCGCAAGAAAGCTTCTGCAATGGGTCTTTCAAAACCTGAAACAAGAACTCTAGAATATCTAATTAAAACCTATAAAGTCAGAGATCCTCAAAATTTGCTGAAGAATTCCAATACTCTCAATTCGGCTTTAAATAAAGCATTGACTCGCCTTGAAGATGATATTACTCCGCAAAATATAAAAGAAGGTCAGAAACTGATTCTATACCGAATAAAACAAAAAATTGAACGAAACAGCGAAAAGAAACAGTTAATGACCGGAACAAAACAATTAATAACCGGTCAAAAACTGCACCTTTCTACCCCAGGAGGAACCCGCTACGAATCACAGGTTTCTTCGAATTTAAAGGATTATCTTGGAGTAAATATACCAAGAGATGATCACGGCAACCAGATAAGATGGAAAAAATGGACAAAAATCCAGGTTTTCTTCTGGAAAAATAACGGACAGGGATACTCCTTTTCCAGTAAGGTTTCCGGATATAATAATATAAAAGGGGTTCCTTCCCTATTTCTTCAACACTCAAAAAGCATTCAGCAGGCACAGCAGAGAAAACACAGAAGAAAGCCTCTGGGCAAACCTGCATATTTTTACCCTATACGAATTATTACTTCAGGATATGGAAAAAACCAGAAAAGAAAAGCTGTTGTTGATACAAGTACAGGTATACTGGGTACTATCATCGAAATTTCAGCAGGTGGTCTCTCAATGAGAGCCTCCTACCCTCTTGGTCCAGGCGAATTATTAAAGATTGAATTTGAAGCATTAGAAGGTGATAAAATTGTTGCTTTCGGCAAGACCAAATCTATTAAACGAATGAAGCCAATGGGAGCAGTCATGCATGTAATGTTTACAAAAGTTTCCCAGAAAAATATTAATAGCATAAATTCGTTTATCTATGATCTGGAAGGTCGGGGGAAAAACTATTTTTAGCTTAACTTATTGACGATTACCCCTATTTCCACTAGAGTTACAGGATGAATGTTATTGAAATACGGAATATTAAAAGAAAAGATATTCCTCTTCATTACAGAGAAGAATTTGCAGGACTTGCAATTCTGGATAATCCACGACTACACAGAACCGAGGATAATATTGAATTTTCTTTGGAAAGAACGCCCTTCGGAACAAAAGAAGTGGAGGTTCGGTTTTCTGTTACTCCTGATTATCCTGCCATACCTGCCATTAGGATTCTAAAAGAATTCATACTCAAACTTGAACGGGAAGGAAAACTCAACTGAATACTTTTATATCCAATTCACCTGAAAATACAATTACTATAGGAAAAGATATTGCATCCGGACTCAAAAGGGGCTCTGTAATTGCCCTAAGAGGATCATTGGGAGCAGGAAAAACAACACTGGTAAAAGGAATTGCTGAGGGACTGGGTATACAGGAATCGATAACAAGCCCTACCTACACAATCATTTCAGAATATGAAGGGGCAAATAAGAAATTATATCATATGGATCTTTACAGAATCGATACCCTGGAAGAATTTGAACTTCTGGGAACCGATGAAATGATCTATGGTGATGATATCACTGTAATAGAGTGGAGTGAAAAAATAAGTGACTATCTTCCGAAAAATACCATTATTATTACGATCTCCATTTTGCCTGACAAAACAAGAAAACTTGAAATAGCAGGTATAGTGTGAATATTCTCGCTTTTGACACTTCTACTGAAATTTTCAGCGTATCCCTTAAAATTGACAAAAATAATTATGCCTTTTCATGTTCCCGAGGATATAAACATTCGGAAACGCTGGTTACTGAAATAGATTCGATTCTTAAAAAAGGAAGTTCTTCCGTTAAAGATCTGGATCTTATTGTATGTCCCAGGGGTCCAGGATCTTTTACAGGTCTTAGAATAGGTATGGCGACTGCAAAAGGTCTAAGTCTGGGTTCAGGGATTCCGATGGTAACTGTTCCAACTCTCGATATGATGGCCTTTGGCCTTGAATTCTATGATGGTATAGTCGTCCCGATTATCGATGCCAGAAAAAACAGGTTTTATACAGCATTTTATTATCAGGGTCGTAAAATCACAGATAATCTTGATTTGACTTTTGAGGAAATTTCCAATAAATTAAACGAATACGATAGCGTACTGTTTGCGGGACCCGACAGAGAGATGTTTACAGATAATTATAAGGATTCGTCATTTTATAAAGTAGAATCGGTTTCTTCAAAAATCTGGTCAACAAACCTCATCGAACTCGGTCAGTTGCAGTTTGCCGCAGGGGGTTCATCACATGAGACAGAGGGACCTCTCTATTTACGTAAGAGTGAGGCAGAGTTAGGCAAAAAACTAAAGCCTTAACCTGGGAATGTAATGAAAGAACAACCAGATAATTTTGAAACCATGGAAGAGTTACCTGAGCTAAATGAATCTGAAGAACCTAAAATTCGTAGAAATACCCTCAGTAACAAGAATATTTCAAAGTCGAATACCCCTCTAAAAAGAAACCTTCCCCATCTTAGATTAATGACAAATCTTGGTTTCTGCAAAATTCCGGCTGTACTTTTTGATTCAAAATTAAACATACTCTGGGAAAATAATTCCTATAGAAAACTCTTTGTTCAATCAGACAGAGATCTTCCTGTAAACCTTGTTTCTGACTTCTCACCTTTCCTGACGCCACCAATGCTTGGAAATATCTATAAAACAATTATTGACAAAAATTCCGGTTTTTCATTCAGGGGCAGGGTGGAATCAAAGCATCGAAACAGGCTCAGCATTATTGCAAATCTAATAATAACCCCTTACTTTACTAAAAAAGAAGAAAATTCAGTGGTCTCACCCCCCCCCCTATACATTGGTCTTTTTGACAATATATCAAAGGAGAATAAAGAATTACTCGAAGGAACATTTCTCACTTTGCTGGAAGCCTCAAAACTCAAGGACAATGATACAGGAAATCATATTAAACGGGTTGGTACATATTCAAGATCAATATCTGAAAAATTGTTTGATAATCAAAAGTATACAGAGGTAAACACTGACTTCATTGAAAATATTTACTTTCTTGCACCTATGCATGATGTCGGTAAAATAGGTACTCCGGATAATATACTGACAAAACCGGGACCTCTTACAAAAGAGGAATGGATAATAATGAAGGAGCATCCAAAGAGTGGTGCATTAATACTCAGTGCATATCCAGACCCTATGGCGGCGCATATTGCAAATTTTCACCATGAAAAATGGGATGGAAAAGGATATCCATACGGTTTTAGCGAACAACTTATACCACTTGCAGCACGTATCGTGGCCATAGCTGATGTCTACGATGCTTTGAGAATGAAAAGAAGCTATAAAGATCCTTTCTCTCATTCAAAAACCATGGAAATTATCAGGGAGGATGCAGGATCCCATTTCGATCCTGATCTTATAGATATTTTTCTGAAATACAATAAAGAATTTGACTCAATATTCGAAAATCTCAGGGATTCTTGAGTACATCAATCGAAGGTAGTCTGGTACTTGATTTTGCTGCTGCTTTATTAGCTTCCTGAATTGCAAGATAAACTTCATGCCTGAAAATTTTTACAGATCTGGGAGCATTAATTCCAAGCTTGACCTGGTCACCTTTTATCTCTACTATAGATATCTCTATATGATCATCAATAATAATTGATTCATCTTTTTTTCTGGCCAGTATCAGCATACGCCATCCTTTAAAGCAGCAAGCTCCTCGAGAACATAATGCTGAGTCATAAAGTCAGGAGTAATTGAAATACACTGCCGACCTATCCGTTTCTCCCGGTTTATAATAATTGGTCCCTGTAAATTTGCTGTCATTTTTGAATGCTCTTCAGGAATTGTAACAATAGCAAAAACAAGAGAACTTTCGGGATTATCTTCTATAAGATCAATCTCTTTCAGCTCAGAAGCCAATACGCCAGGAAGATAGTTTCGTCTAAAAATTGTCGGATTTATCATAACAAAAGCCAGTTCCGGAACATCCAGAGACTGGAGCCAGTAAAAAGGCTGCTGTGCTGCATCAAGTAATAAATAATCTTTAAGATTTTCAAATCCCAGTAATCCCGAGGGGAAATAGATTTTTTGTCGTTCATCAACTTCTATTCGACCATATGCTTTAGTTTGTACCTGCATTTATCCTACCTTAATATATCCTATCTTAAAAAATCGAGTAATGTGGGCTGTAATATTCTTCCCGCAATCTGCATGGAGGCTTTCTGTGTATACTCCAGCATTTTAAGATCTGTAATCGCTTTTGTCATATCCAGATCAACTTCCAGTGAGTTTTGAGCAATTGTCTTAGGAATTTCTGAATTCAGACGTTCCTTAACTGTCTGTAACCGTTCTTCATGGGATCCTATCGAAGCAATTGAGGAGATCAGATTTTCCTGTCCAAGGCTAATACCCTTCAGACTGGATCCCCCAATATCTATAGTATTTCCTACATATAACTGATTTCGAAGATCAATTACCATATCAAAGAGAGATCCTCCTCCGAAATCAGCATCCCGGGCAATATTATCTGGTGGATTCCCCTGCTCCGATATTAATCCAAGATCCTTTAGTATACGTCCCTCCCCGCTGTCTTCCAGCCATATTTGATGGGGCACTGTACTTTGCAGAACTATAGAATTTTGTACAGGATCAATGGAAGCCTTAACAGCTGTGTCAGAATTATTTATACGGGCAATAACTGTATGAATATTATCTCCTGCTTTAATATCGATAAAACTATTATCTATTCTGAACCTGGAATCTTCTGAAGCAACAAAGTTCTGGGCATCCCTGTTGGAGATGATCTGCTGGTGCTCAGCCCAGAATATTCTGTTTCCTGCAAATCCCGCATCAATATAACTGGAATCTGAAATCTCAGCCTGTACCGGATTTATTGATCCGGTATACTGAACATCTGTAATGACTTTACCATTCCCCCCTGGAACCCTGCTGGAGAGAACTCTATATGCATCGCTCTGGGTTTTATCACCTGCAAACATACTTGTGCCATCTGAAGTTTTTGCATTTGCAATAGAAACAAGCTCATTTAGAAGTTGATTGACTTCCTCTCCCATTATCTTCTTTTCCGACTTACTGTAGGTATCATTTGCACCCTGTATTGCAAGCTCACGAACCCTATGAAGAATATCATTGGCACTTGACATATATCCTTCTACAATCCTGTTTTCACTTAAAATAGAATCAATATTACGGCTAAATCGATTAAGCCTGTTTATTCTGGACAAGTATTTTACCGAATGTGCTGCACTTACAGGATCATCTCTAAGATTCATAATTCTTGACTGCTCAGCCATCTGATTCTGCAGTTTGTTCATCTCTGAATTACGCAGCTGAAGATAGTACTGCATATCATCATTAGACATATTTGTACTGATCCGGGTCATTCCATTACACTCCCATTCTGTTTATAATTGTATCGAGCATTTTATCAATTTCCGAAATAAACCTTGATGCAGCATTATATCCGTGCTGGAATTTGATCATCTGAGAAAGCTCTTCATCGATGCTAACACCGGATACAGACTCCCTCATAGACTCAAGATCTTTCATTATCAGTTCTTCTGTTTTCAATGCTCTTTCTGCAGCTTCTCCTTTAAGACCTGCATTTGCTATTGTGGAAGAAAAGTATTCATCAAAACTGCGATTACTTCCTACCATAACATCATTATTACGAAGCGCTGCTATTGCAATTGCTGCAGATCCATCTCCTGGATTGGAGATATGACCGTTTATACCGAAGCCGGCTGCAAGAGACCCCGGATCGTTTATAATAGTTTTGTTTACTTCAAGCCATCCTGAGGGATGGGGTACAGGGGCAACAGAAAAATCAAGACCATTCCCTCTGAGAGATGTAACTGCATCTGCAGTATTGGAATTAAAGGCACCATCTGCACCTGATGCAATTAAGATTCCGGCATATCCTGTTAAAAACTGACCGTCGTCTTCAATGCGACGTATTACAAAATCGGGATTCTCCCTTTGGGCGGATGGAGATGCTTTTAGCTGAAGACGCCCATTCCTGTCAAGACGTGCAACAACCTCTGAACCTGAAAGATTGATCCTCTTTACAACATCATCCACAGTATCTGTAGGATAATAATCGATAAGTGTATTTCCATTGGAACCATTCAACTGCATTGTACCTCTAAGGCCAATCTCCGCACGCCCATTAAGTTCATTACTACCGGTTATCCTGAAAATATAGGTGGAATCAAATGCTCCGTCCCCGTTTTTGTCATAATTTCCTGAAACATTATTTACAAAAGGGTATTCATTGAAAAATTCAAGACCTGTTTTTCCGTTGAGCCCGAATCCTGCCTTATGGTTTTCGTTAACCATATCGACAAAGTTAATCGTCATCATATCAAGATTCTGAATTTCTGATCTGAGATCTTTATCCCTGAGCTCTACAAATGATGCCAGCTTACCTCCGATAAGGTTTACTTCTTCCCCTGTTTTATCCCATTTTACTGTGGAATATCCCTCATTGAGAGGATCAGGGTCGGCAGCAAGATAGGACACTACTCTTCCCTGTATAAGGTGAAATCCTCCGGTTGTTATGGTAAATTCATCCGGATCCCTGTTATCTACAGAGATATCCATGAGACCGGATAATTTTTTAGTTAGAAGATCTCTTCGATCAAGAAGATCGTTGGGGTTATCACCCATTGCTTTTACTTTAACTATTTGTTCATTAAGATTACTTATATCTGTAAGGATTCCATTGATACGATCTACCCCGGCTGTTACTTCAAGTTCCAGCATATCACGAACATCCTTTAACCCCGAATACTGATTCTGAATGCTTCCAACCAGTGTTCGCCCTCGTTCTATTACAGCCTGCCTGCTGGCACCCTCTTCCGGTCTTAATGACAGATCCTGCCAGGCTTCCCAGAATTTATCCAGGTTACTTCTGACAGAAGTCTCCTTAGGTTCATTGTAGACCTGTTCAACCATCAGGAGGTATTTATCTCTGGCCTCCCAGTAGCCCTTGCCGTTGGCCTGACTAATAATTCGCCCTTCAAGGATCTGATCCTGAACCCTGGTGATGCTTTCTACAGTTACCCCCTGACCAATCTGTCCGGGAGTCGCTTCCCTGTTAAGACCCGGCGCATAGATAGGATCAAAAGTACCTAATTGAATCCTCTGACGACTATATCCCTCTACAGAAGCATTACTAAGATTGTGACCGATGGTTGTCAGCCCCTGGGTATGAGCAACAAGACTTCGTTTTCCTATTTCAATTCCCGCAAAAGTGGACTGCATCTTCTACTCCTTTATAATTCTACAGTTCTCTATTTAAGACCATAGGATTATTACCTGCTTCCCTGATTATTCCTGCTCTGGAATAGAGGGAGCCCCTTCTATTTGGATAAATTTCTTTAAGGGTTTGTTTCATAATTCCGGTGACTGTACCGACATATGCATTAATTCTCCAGTTCATATTCCGGAGATTCAATACAGAAATTTTCAATTCTCTATAGAGATTATTTAACTTATCCCTCAGTTCAGATTCTAAATTTACCGTAAGCCGGTAGAAGTGATCCTCCTTACCAAGGCTGAATAATTCTTTTAGCAAATCAATACATTTATTGCGTTTATTATCCAGAGATTCTATCTTTATTGATAAAATTCCAGCTTCTTCCAAAGATAATTCAAGGGTATCCCATCTATTATTTAGTACAGAATCCATTATGCTATGCTCTATCAGCTCAGATTCATCTACAAGAGCTATTTCAGTTTGAAGAATATTAATCAGATTATGTCCATATTTTGAAGCTTTATTCATTTAGGCATACTCCCCTTAGCTCTATGATCGGTTTTTTAAAAAGGGAGTTTAGCATTATCATTCGCAAGGTTGACTCTATATAGGTTTTTTACTATATTACAGTCCATTGGATTGGAGGAGGATAATATGAATGCAGATAAAGACCTTATCATAATAGGAGGAGGACCAGGAGGAATGGCTGCGGCACAGTATGGTGCCAGAGCAAACTTAAAAGTACTGGTCATTGAAGAAATGGCTCCAGGCGGGCAGGCTCTTAATATAAGTGATCTGGAAAATTATCCTGGAATATCTGATCCGGTATCGGGTTTTGAATTCGCTCAGAATATGGCAAAACAGGCAGAAGCCTTTGGAGCCGAATTTCTTACGGCCTCGGCAGAAGAACTTAAAAAAGAGAATGAACTGTTCTATGTTAAAACAACTGCCGGAACTTTTACAGCACCTGCTGTAATTATGGCTACAGGAACCAGACAGAAGCACCTGAATATTCCCGGAGAAACAGAGTTCTCGGGAAGAGGCGTATCATACTGTGCAACCTGTGATGACCCCTTTTTTCGGGATAAAAAAATACTAGTTGTCGGAGGAGGTGATTCTGCCTGTGATGAAGTATCATTTCTTTCCAATTTAAGTGATAAAGTAGTAATAATCCACCGCAAGGAAAGATTCCGCGCACAGAAGGCTCTTGCAGAACGGGTTATAAACAACAAAAATATTGAGGTCAGGTTTAATACAGTACTAAAAGAGATTACGGGAGATTCCAGAGTTAAATCTGTAGTACTTGAAGATACTGTGACAGGAAAAATAAAAAAAGAAAAAATGGATGCAGTTTTTGTATTCATAGGTTCCCTGCCTCAGACATCTCTGATTCCGGAGATTAGAAAGGATAATGGCGGTTTTGTTGTGACAAACCAGAGAATGGAAACAGAAATACCGGGACTCTTTGCAGTAGGAGATCTCAGAGCCACACCTTTCAGACAGCTTATTGTTGCAGCCGGAGAAGGAGCAGTAGCCACCCATTGTGCTTCTCAGCATATCGATGATATAAAAGGTATGCGATACATCTAAAATGTGTAAATTCCATGGAATATCAATGGGATGGGGATGAAATATTTGAAAACATTGATTGTTGTCTTACTCATCCTGCTTCCTTTTGCTGCCTTTGCCCTCCCTAATTTCTTTGATGAAACAGAACCGGATATTCTTCTGGAAGAAATTATTGATTCCATGGATAACAGAGATCTTCTCGGGCAAATTTTTCTTCTTGGTTACTATGGTCTTGACCCTTCACAGGATATACTTAATTGGATAGGGGATAAAAAAATCGGAGGTGTAAAAATTTTCGGCTGGAATGTCTCCAACCTGGAGCGCCTTGGATCCAGTATATCAGCCATGCAGGGAAAAGCTGCACTTAATAAATTCAGTATCCCTCTCTTTGTTGCAACAGATCAGGAGGGAGGATGGGTTCGTCATGTAAAAGGAAACACCTCTATAACACCTGGGAATATGAGCATTGGGGCAACGAGTGTCCCGGTAGATGCATACAGGACGGGTCTTTACATAGGACAGGAGTTGAAAACTCTCGGTATAAACATGAATTTTGCTCCAACTGTGGATATCTACACCAACCCCAGAGAGGATGTGATCGGTCCAAGAGCATTCTCCTCCGATCCCCTGACAACGGCATCTCTATCGACATCTTTTTTTCAGGGACAGGAGAGTGCAGGAGTTATAAGTACTGCCAAACATTTTCCGGGACATGGAGCAGCACAGGGAGACTCTCATGGCATGCTGCCAAGGGTGACTGTCGATTATGATACATTCTGGAACAGAGAACTTCTACCCTATCGGTTTCTTATAATCAGGGATATTCCCGTAATAATGAGTGGTCATATTTCTTTCCCTGGAATAACAGGTAAGGATATTGCGGCATCAAAATCACCATTTATCCTTACAGATATTCTTAGAGGAACTCTTGGTTTTAAAGGAATTATTATTACTGATGATATGGTTATGGAAGGAGCCCTTATAGGCTCAGAGAGTATTGAGTCAGCCTGTTATGAAGCCATTACTGCAGGAAATGATATACTCATGATTTCACGAACAACAAGTGCCTACAACAGAATCTGGAATTATCTTTACCCTAAAATGACAAATGACAAACAATTTAAACAAAGAATTACCGAATCTGTAAGACGAATATTAACAATTAAATTAGATTATTTTAAGAGAGATAACAGAGTAGCCCTTTATCCGGATATCGAAGCAATAAAAAATACGATTCCATCTCCTGAAGGAAGCAAGTTCTTTCTGGATCAGGCATTCCGGAGTGTAAGTATTGTGCGGGATAAAGAACTGCCGGTAACTATTGGAGAAGAAACAAAAGTATTACTTGCCGCCCCCTACAGAGCATTTTTAAGGGAGGGGAAAAAACAGATTCCTCAGGCAGATACTTACTATTTTCCATTTATACCTGAAAAGGAATATGAAAAAGGTTTCCTGAATGAGTTTACAGCACTGGTAAAAAACTATGACAGGGTAATTTTCAGCCTTACAAATAAATTTAGTCTGAAAATGCTGGAAATACTGGAAAACAGCAGTATTGATGTCACTGTAATTTCCAGTTTAACCCCGATCTATCTGGAAGATGTCCCCTGGGTAGACTCAGCTGTTGCTGTTTATGGTACAGGATACGAGTCATATATGGCTGGATTTGCTGCTATTCTAGGTGAATATATTCCAAAGGGGATAGTACCAATTAATAACATTGATATACAGGGATTCAGTAATTAATGGCGGTTATTCATTTAACCTCCGGACTTTTAGCCCCCTTTATAAAATTTGTCGAAAGATATGAATACAAGTCAATATCTTTCATAAACAGAATCTGCAGTAACCGGAATCTCTTTGTCCCTCCTTTATCCCAGGCTCTGATACTCTGTGAAGTTAATAGGACAAAACCTCCTGAAATAGAGAATGCACTCATGGTTACAGGAGGAGGAGTTATTCTTCCTCTTTTTTCTGACATGTGCCCCCAGGATTCTGTACTCAAAATAATGCTCAAGGAAGCCACTCAATACAAAAAATCTATTTTCTGCATACTGGGTATAATGAAAGACACACTACTCATAAATAATATCCTTAATTTTTATCACCCAATGAAAATAGAATATGTTCTGCTCATGAAAACTATGGAGTATAAATATCAACTGGATAAAGCCCTGTTTAAGACAAAAAGAGCAAGTAAAAAAAATGCAGATCTCCTCTTTAATCTGGAAAAAGAGTATCTTAGAGAAGAAGTCATGGTTGGAACCTCGGAACTAAACCAGCATGCTGTACTCCTTAATCTTCGTAAAACATGCGGCTCACAGATTGTCTACTATGCAGCTGCAGGGTCAGAAGTAATTGCAAAGGTAAACACAAATGGTCTTGGGATTAATTACAACCAGATTGGAGGTGTTTTCACCAGACAGGAATTCAGGAAAAGAGGTATATCAACATACCTGATGCAAACTCTGTTGAATGAAATTTATTATTCAGGAAAAAATGCAGTTCTATATGTAAAAAAAGAGAACAGTGCAGCTCTCTCCCTCTATAAAAACCTTGGATTTGTAAAAATCGACGACTATCAGGCAATATATGCCAAACCTTGACTGAGTTGTACCTTTTTGATCTAATTGAGAAATGAATATACTCATGGTTTCCAGCGAATGCACCCCATATGCCAAATCAGGTGGTCTTGCAGATGTAGTTGCATCATTATCCAGGCAGCTCGGGGAGATGAATTTTGATGTTAGAATCCTTCTGCCTTATTATTCTTTTGTTGAAATAAAAAGTTCAAGGCAGATCTTTAGTGGTTTAAAAATAAATATGGGATTCGATGAAGAAACAGTTTCATTGACAGAAACAACCCTAAAAGGAAGCAATGTTAAAGTTTATTTACTTGAAAATAAACTTTTTTCAGAGCGATCAGGGATCTACGGCAACCACGGAAGTCACAACTACCGGGATAATTATTATCGTTTTGCTCTTCTGTCTAAAACAGCTTTTGTTCTTTCACAGAATCTGAAATGGATTCCTGATATTATTCATTCCCATGACTGGCCCACAGGTCTTACAGCAGCATATCTGAATGAATATAGAAAAAGGGATCTTTTTTTGGATACACTAGCCGTTTTTACAATTCATAATACAGGATACCAGGGTACTTTCTCAAAATACGATCTTCACCCGATTGATCTCACCTGGGAATCAGTACATTCTAAAAAAGCAGGATTTAAAGATCAAATTAATTTTTTACGAAGTGGAATTGAAAACAGCAGTTCAGTAACAACAGTAAGTCCTGGTTATGCAGAGGAAATAAAAACAAGGGGGCAGGGACACGGTCTGGAAAACCCTCTTATTGATAAAAAAGAATCTTTCACAGGAATACTGAACGGTGTTGATTACTCAGAATGGAACCCTGAAACGGACTCCCTTCTTGAATATAATTTCTCCAGAAACAATCTCATAAACAAGTGGAAGCTCAAAGAGATCCTCCAAAAAAAATCCGGTCTGGAAATTAATCCTGCAATAGCACTCATTGGAATGGTAGGGAGGCTCGTTGATCAGAAGGGATTTGGAGAACTATGTGATAATTCTTCGGACAGCAAAAAGCCGGGAGCAATAGAAGAGATATGTCGAAACAGAGAAATCCAGATTATTATTCTCGGTACAGGAGAAAGGTGGATTGAAAAAAAGCTTGTCAGTCTGGAGAAGAAACTTCCAAATCTGAAAGTCTTTTTGGAATTCGATAACAGCCTTGCCCATCTGATAGAAGCCGGAAGTGACTTTTTCTTAATGCCCAGTAAGTATGAACCCTGCGGCTTAAACCAGATATACTCCCTTA
>JAJRQE010000217.1 GCA_024280415.1 Spirochaetota bacterium
AGGTATGGTATTTCAGAGTTATGCCCTTTATTCACATATGAATGTTTATCAAAATCTAACATTTGCATTGATGCTTCAAAAAAAGTCTAAAACAGAGATGGATAAAGCTGCAAAAATAACATCAGAGATGATGGGGATAGGTCATCTACTGGATAGAAAAGTAGGAATGCTTTCAGGTGGACAGCAGCAGAGAGTTGCTCTTGGAAGAGCACTGATTAAAAAACCAGGACTTCTTCTTTTTGATGAACCGTTATCAAACCTTGATGCAAGACTGCGTATCCATATGCGAAGCGAAATTAAAAAAATACAGCACGATTTGGGAACAACTTCTATCTATGTAACCCATGACCAGATAGAAGCCATGAGTATGGCAGATAGAATGGCCGTTATGAACGAAGGGGTAATGGAGGCTTATGATACTCCTGCAAATATCCATTATAAGCCAAAAACTTTGTTTGTGGCAACCTTTGTAGGAAATCCACCAATGAATGTTATAGATGTTATTCTCCAGAAAGAGAACGGGAAAATGTTTATGAAGCTTGTGGAAGGTTTAACTATTGAGGTTCCACCTTCGAGAACTCCTAAGGTGATTCCAAAAAATATAAAGATGGGAATAAGGCCTCAGGATCTGGAAATAGGTAAAAAAGAGGGACTTCCATTTATGGTTTATACAATTGAACCTACAGGCCGGGACGATGTAATTATATGTGAGAATAATGGCTCCATGTTTACAGCTCTTGCAACCCCTGGTCATAATATTAAAGAAGGAGAAAATGTAAAAGTTCTTTTTGATATGGAAAAAGTCCAGTTTTTTGATGCAGATACGGGAAAAAGTATTTTGTGGAATTGAGAGAAAAAGCACTTGCTGAATTACGCCAGTTAGGAATACCTGTAACCAGGGATGATCCTACTACAAACGATGTTCCCCTTTCAGTAAAAATGGAAGGTGGGAGCATTAGAACAGATTTTGATCCGGCCACACCTCTTGCAAGGGGGGGTGCAGTTGGATAAATGGAAGAATCTCCACCTTGATTAAAACTTAATATTCGTTAAAATGATTTATATGTTTACCCGGACCAATATAGATGAAATTACCGCTCTAATACAAGTCTATATTCCCAATGCTCAATCAATCTATTTATTTGGGAGTTATAGCAGAGAGACAGCCAATGACAGTAGCGATATTGATATAGCAATTGTAATGGATTCGCAACCTGAATGGCGGGATCGAAAAAAAATATTAAATAATCTTTATCGGGAAACCGGTCGCAGAGGGTTTAATGTCGATTTTTTGCTTAAGACCAAAGATAGTTTTACAAGGGACAAAGAATTGCCAACTATTTCCAGAGTAATTGGCAGAGAGGGACAGTTATTGTGGATGAAAAATTAGAGAAACTTCTGTCGTTCTGGAAAATAAAAGCAGACAATGATATTAAAACGATAGAGAATGAATTAAAGAGTGAAGAACCTGTTACAGATTCTATATGTTATCATTCTCAACAGGCAGCCGAAAAGTATCTAAAATTATTTCTGGTAAGTGAAGGCATAGAGCCAGCAAGGTCTCACAATATTGCTTTCTTAAAAAATGAATGTGAAAAAAATAATTCTGCTTTCTCGAAATTAACTGATATTGAATATCTGACTGATTATGCTGTCGATTTAAGGTACCCGGATAATTTCTATATCCCGTCTCTTGAAGAGGCAAAAGATGCTTATTTGGATACCTTGAAGGTTAAAAAGTTTATCTGTAAAATTTTAAATATTTAATTAGTAATTTTTACATGTTCCGTAATCTCTCTTTAATATTCAAAATATGATCACTGTAAGCTGAGTAAACTGACGATTTTTTTCCGGATAAAAGTGCATCAAGAAGTAGCTCATGTTCTTCAGGTATCATTGTCAAATCAGTATAATCCAATTGGGACTGTTCAATTTCATTATAAAGAAAAGACTTCAAAGTTTTAAAAAGAGAAGAAAACAGGGTATTGCTGCAACCCTGAATAATTGCATTGTGAAACTTAAAATCTGCCTCTATCAAACTATCCCTTTCATTATTAGTGGCATAAGTTCTCATTTTTTCTACTATTGTTTTCAAATCTTTAACAACTATATTTCCACCTGAACTTTTTGAAGCAATTTCGTCCACAAGTTTAAACATGGCCCATATTTCAATCGACCCCCTAAGGTCAATCATCTCATTTAATTCATCATCTCCTAAAAGGAGAGACCAGGTAAGAGATTCCGATGAAATGTTTGATCTTTCCTGTACAAATGTTCCCTTTGCAGCCTGGGATCGTAATACTCCCAAATAGTTGAAGATTTTAATGGCCTCTCGGATAGATGATCTTCCCACTCCAAAAGATTCAGACAGTTCTAATTCTGTAGGAATTTTATCACCGGGTTTATAAGCTCCGGAAGAAATAAGGGCTTTTATCTGCTCCATAACCTGTTCAACTACTGTTGTTTTTTTTATCTTTTTTATTGCCATGAAAAATATTATATCTACATTATGAAAATTCGTCAATATATTATCATAATATCAGACAATACTCTTGACAACTCTATTTGTGGAGAATATCATAATATCAGACAATAAGATTGCGGAGGAAGAAATGGCAGAATATAACTCTCTTTTACAGGAAATGTCAGACAAAACAGATACAGATTACTGGAACGATTCATGTGCAATATCAGAGCTTGAATATGCAATACCAAAGGGTGCTGTAGGAGCAACTACAAACCCTGTTATAGTTTTGAATGTTCTTAAAAAAGAATATGATTTATGGGAAAACAGAATCCTGGAAATTATAAAGGATAATCCAACTTTCGATGAAGACGAGGTTTCCTGGCAGCTTATAGAAGAGATGGCAGTAAAGGGAGCTGAACTTCTTTTACCTGTTTTTGAAAAAGAAAACGGCATGAAAGGTAGGATTTCTATTCAG
>JAJRQE010000218.1 GCA_024280415.1 Spirochaetota bacterium
TATCCCAATGCACTTGTGGAGATGCACCCGGAGGATGCAGCGAAGGAGGGGTTAACAGAGGGGGATCTAATTAGAGTTGCTTCTGCCAGAGGGAGTATTGTTGCTAAACTAAAGGTTTCTGAACGGTCTCAGGAAGGACTTATATTTATTCCCATCCATTTTGCAGAGGCTTCCGTTAATGAACTGACAAACGATCTAAGGGATCCTGTGGCAAAAATACCTGACTTTAAAATAAGTGCAGTCAGGATTACAAAGGAGCCAATTTCAAAGCTCATGGGGTTTGCAAGAAGCTCTAAGGATCAATAATCCAGTTCATTGCTTTAGCACTTACAAGAAGATCTCCTTCGGGATTAAACACCTCTGCAGTGAAGTAGAGCATCCGTTTAACTGTTTTTTCCAGCCGGGCTTTTACTGTTATATACTCATAACTACCCTTAACAGGCTTTCTGTACTTCAGTTCCATCTCTCTTGTAAAGCTGATAGGGGCCACTATCATACTTAGGGGGCCAATGGCATTATCTACAGCTCCGGCTATTATTCCCCCCTGCATTGTTCCAAAGGGGTTCAGGGATTCAGATTTTACAGGCATTTTAACTTCGACAGTACAGTTTTCAGGATCGATGGAAACAAATTCGGTATCCATAGATTCGAATACCGGGGGAGGTATTACGACTTCAGAAAGGTTGTCAGCTGAATGTTGCAATGCCAGTTCTTTAAAGTATTTCAAAAGATAATCCGGGTTCATTATTCCTCCATTAGATTTGACAGCAAAAACAAGCTGCTGTCACAGACATTGCAAAAGTCTCCCTTTGCAAAACTTTCGCAGAATGTCTATGATAACAGTATCCTGGATATTGATCAAAGGGGGAGTTCCTGGTGGCTTCAAGAATCATTATACTTGTTCTCTATGGATTAACTATTATCTTTTTTGGAATCCGGGGGATGCGTAAAACGAAGACTTTTTCCGACTTTCTTCTCGGAGGTGGAAAAATAGGTCCATGGATGACTGCTTTTTCCTATGGTACTGCCTATTTTTCGGCGGTTGTTTTTATAGGGTTTGCCGGTAAGGTTGGCTGGGGATTTGGTTATTCAGGAGTGTGGATAGGTGTATCCAATGCTTTCATCGGTGTATTAGGTGTCTGGGGACTTCTGGCCTGGAAGATTAAAAGAATGTCTACTGAGCTCGGTGTTACAACCATGAGTGAATTCCTGGAAATAAGGTATAAAAGCAGGGGGATAAAGCTCTTTTCCTCTATAGTAATATTTATCTTTCTAATCCCCTATTCAGGTGCAGTCTTTATTGGACTTTCCTATCTGTTTAAGTATTCATTTCAGGGGATAGAGTACTGGCATGCCGTAGTTTTTATGGGAGTGTTTACAGCTGTTTATCTTGTTATGGGCGGGTATAAATCGATGGCGGTTCTGGATATGTTTTTCGGGATGGTTATGACCCTGGGAGTAATAATGCTTCTGTACTTTACTATTTCCGGAGCAGATGGAATTGGTAATATTACTCAGAAACTTTCCGGAATTAATCCCAGGCTGACATCTGTTGTCGGCCCGCCGGGAGTGTGGCCCCTGTTTTCTCTGGCCTTTCTAACCAGTGTAGCTCCTTTTGCCATGCCCCAGCTTATACAGAAGTTTTATGCCATTAAAGATAAGGAATCTATCAGAACAGGTATGATTGCCTCGACAGTTTTTGCATTACTTATCGGAGGAATAGCTTATTTTGTAGGTTCCACAACCCGGTTTTATCTGACTCCGGATACAGCTCCGGCAGTCTTTCAGGGTGGGGGATTAAATGTTGATGCTTTAATGCCGGCACTTATGAGAATTGTTATTCCCGATTATCTGTTTATTGTTATACTCGTACTCATACTCTCTGCCTCAATGTCTACCCTTGCCTCTCTCGTGCTGGTTTCCAGTTCCTCTCTTGTTAAAGATCTCTATGCAGGATTTATTGGAAAAAACAGTAGTGATAAAAAACTTACCATGCTTATGAGACTTGGTTCTGTATTTTTTATTATTCTGTCTGTTATTATAGCCCTTATTAAACCGGATACTATTGTATCAATTTTGGGAGTTTCATGGGGTGCTATTGGTTCTGCATTTCTTGGTCCTTTTGTCTGGGGGCTCTTTACAAAATTCGCCAACAGTTATGGTGCATGGGCTTCGGGAATTATTGGTCTTGCAGTCACTCTGTCAATGTACCTATATGGTTTTTCATCTCCCGAAGCAGGTACTATAGGAATGATTCTCTCTCTGATAATAAATCCTGCAGTAAGCCTCCTTACGGGTGGCAGAAAAGAAAAACAGGGCTGATCCCCGGTATATGCTAAGGTAAATTATAATTTTTCTTGACCCATTAGGCTATCGGTGCTATCATAAGCAATCGGTTGCGCAATCGATTGCGCAACCCAAAGATCGAATATATGCTGTGTTTTTTTAGCAGACTGGAGGTTCTTATTACTGTTTCCATGAAAGCTGTTGCTGACAAAGCCGGTGTTTCAACTACTACTGTATCCCATGTAATAAACAAGACACGCTTTGTCAGTCCGGAAAAAGAGTTGAGAGTCCACGAAGCCATTAAGGAACTTGATTATCAGCCCAACGGTCTCGCAAGAAGCTTTAGAAAAAAAAGAACCAAAACAATTGGTTTGATAATTCCTGATAATACAAATCCATATTTTGCAGAGGTGGCAAGGGGAGTTGAGGATACATGTTTTGATCGGGGATATTCTGTAATTCTCTGTAATTCCGACCGTAAAATGGAAAAAGAGATTAATTACCTTGAGCTTCTTATGGAAAAAGGGGTGGACGGGATTGCTTTTGTATCTGTTGGTGATGATAAAAAGGCGACTGATATCTTTGGAAAGAAGAGAGTTCCCAAGGTTCTGCTGGACAGAGAGATCCGGGGGCTGCAGGTTGATTCAGTACTTGTGGATAATCAGCTTGGTGGGTTTCTTGCTACAGAGTATTTGATTAATATGGGGCACAGAAGGATAGCCTGTATTACAGGCCCGTCAAAACTTTCTTCGAGCTATGAACGTGAAATTGGTTATCTGACTGCTCTGAAAGAGTATCATATTATACCTGCAAAAATGGATATTCAGCGAGGAAGTTTTCATAGTGACTCCGGCTACAGAGGAGTTAAAAAACTTCTCTCATGTTCCAATCCTCCAACAGCGATATTTGCCTGCAATGACCTTATTGCTTTCGGGGCTATGCATGGAGCAAATGAGATGGGGTATAGGGTTCCGGATAATCTTTCAATTATTGGTTTTGATGATATCTCCCTCTCCTCCTTTATGGTTCCAAGGCTTACTACTATAAAGCAGCCGAAGTATGAGATTGGGAAAACAGCTGCTGTTATGTTGATAGAAAGGATAAAAAACAGGGATTTACCACTGCGAACGAAGTTATTTAATCCGGTTTTAACAGTAAGAGATTCCTGTAGGGCAGTAGAAAAACAGGATCGAAAAAAACTGCAGAAGAAGCAGTATAGGGAGATAGAATGAAAAAACACGGTATTCTAAACAGTAATATTTCCGAACTCATTGCAGGTATGGGGCATGGAGATAATCTGTTAATTGTTGACGCCGGATTTCCTGTACCCCCGGGGACAAGGAAAATTGATCTTGCACTGGTTTGCGGAATACCCTCATTTATAGATACAGTAGAAGCTGCACTAAATGAACTTCAGGTTGAAAGTATTATTATAGCCCGTGAGATGGAGGAAATAAGTTCAGGTTTGTATGACCGGCTGAAGGGAATAACAGGAGAAATTCCTTTGGTCACCGTATCACACGAAGAATTGAAAGAAAAGGCAAAATCTTCGTCCGGAATAATAAGGACTGGAGAGTGCACACCCTTTGCAAATATTGTTCTTGTTTCCGGTGTAACTTTTTAGAGGTGAAAATGAAAAAGAATACAGCTGACTATAGTGAACGATTCGGATTAGTAATAGCTTTCCTTATTATGATTTTTGCTCTTTCCCTGCTTTCCGATCGTTTTTTGACCTTTCAAAATATACTTAACGTTTTGCGGCAGTCCTCTATTAACGGAATAATTGCTGTAGGTATGACTATGGTTATCCTGACTGCGGGTATAGATCTGTCTGTGGGATCTATACTTGGTTTAACTGCAGTAATTACTGCAGATCTTCTGCACAGCGGGATCCCGGTGGTTTTTGCAATATTTCTGGGTCTGCTTCTGGGAAGCAGTATTGGTCTGGTTAATGGTCTTCTTATTACAAAGATAAAGATACCTCCCTTTATTGCAACTCTTGGAATGATGACCCTGACCCGGGGGCTTGCCTTTACCTTTACTCAGGGAAAGCCTATTACGGGTCTAAATGAAGGTTTTAGATTTATTGGAACAGGTATGGCAGGTCCTTTTCCGTTTCCGGTTATTATTGCCGCAATAGTTTTTGTTGCAGGTTATATATTTCTAAAAAAATCCCGGCATGGTGAAAATATCTATGCTCTGGGCAACAATGAAACTGCAGCCGAATTTTCAGGAATTCCTGTAAAGAGGTATGTTACCCTGGTTTATGCAGTTTCCGGATTTCTCTCGGCTCTTGCAGGGATGATTCTGGTCGGAAGACTTGATTCTGCACAACCGATTATTGGTCAGGGATATGAGTTTGATGCAATTGCCGCAGTAGTCGTTGGGGGAACAAGTTTTACAGGAGGAGATGGCTCGATCTGGGGGACTCTGATTGGAGTTCTTATTATTGCAGTTATAAACAATGGATTAAATTTGTTGGATGTCTCTTCTTTTTATGAGCAGGTGGTGAAGGGAGTTGTAATTGCAGTTGCCCTGCTCCTTCACCGGTATGCGAAAAAGAAAAATTAAAGTACAGGAGGTTTTTTTATAAATTCAATGGTAAAGCAGGGCATTTTAACATACATAAAAATATAGGAGAATAATATGAAGAAATTTTTTAGTTTTTTGATGATTTTGTTACTGGTAATAAGTACAGTGACTTTTGCAGGCGGAAAGAAGGAAGACAATGAGGGACTTACACTGGGACTTTCACTTTCTACACTTAACAATCCTTTTTTTGTATCACTTAAAGAAGGTGCAGAGGCCAAGGCTGCAGAGCTCGGAGCAAAATTGATAATTGTTGATTCTCAGGATGATTCTTCGAAAGAAGCAACAAATATTGAAGATTTAATTCAGAAGGGTGTTGATGCTTTACTGATAAATCCAACAGATGCAGATGCTATTGTTCCAAGTATTAAAAAAGCAAATGCTGCAGGTATTCCTGTTTTTACTATAGATAGGGGTGCTGCTGGTGGTGATGTTGTTTCACATATTGCTTCTGACAATGTTGCAGGCGGAAAAATGGCAGCTGAATATATGGTTGAATTACTCGGTGGAAAAGGAAAAATTGTTGAACTGGAAGGTATAGCCGGAACTTCTGCAGCACGTGACAGAGGAAAAGGGTTTAATGAAGTTATCTCTGCTAATTCCGGACTGTCTGTAGTTGCAAAACAGACAGCTAACTTTAACAGAGCAGAGGGATTAAGTGTGTTTGAGAATATTCTTCAGGCACAGCCGGAAATAGATGGTGTTTTTGCACATAATGATGAGATGATTCTGGGTGCACTTCAGGCAGCTGAAGCTGCAGGTCGAACAGGGATTGTTTTTATTGGTTTTGATGCAGTAGATGATGCTGTGAATGCAGTAAAAAGCGGTAAGCTTGCAGCTACTGTTGCACAGCAGCCTGGAGAAATTGGAAGTCTGGGTGTAGAAGCTGCTGTTAAGAGTTTGTCCGGTGGTTCTGTTGAATCATCAATACCAGTACCTCTTGCATTGGTAACAAAGTAGTTTTATTGGATAGCAGGGGGCAGGGAATTAGTATCCTGTTACCCTGCTTTATTGAATTCGGAGTTGGAAATTGATAGATAAAAAAAAATATATTCTCTCCCTGGAGAATATCAGAAAAACATTTCCCGGTGTAACAGCACTGGATAATGTTACCTTTAGAGCAGAGGCTGGCGAGATCCATGCTCTGGTAGGGGAAAATGGTGCCGGTAAATCTACTCTTATGAAGATTATTGCCGGTATCTATTCTCCTGACAATGGCAGTATCAGGCTTGGTGGTAATATTGTTGAAATCAGCTCTCCTGGAAAGGCACAATCTCTGGGGATAGGTATGATTCATCAGGAACTGGCTCTTGTGCCCTACCTGACTGTTGGTCAGAATATATATCTTGGACGGGAGCCTCATAGATATTTAAAAGCTTTTATTGATTGGAAGAAACTTTACAATATGGCTGAAGAACAGCTAGGTGCATTAAAACTTGAGGTCGATCCTAAAACTTTTGTTATAGATATTCCTATTGCACAGCAGCAGATGGTAGAAGTTGCCAAGGCCCTTTCCATAAATGCAAAAATTATCATCATGGATGAACCAACTTCTGCTTTAACTGATAAAGAGACCAGGATTCTTTTTGGTGTGATGCGTAGCCTTAAAGAGCAGGGAATTACAATTATATATATTTCTCACAGGCTTGAGGAAATTTTTGAAATTGCTGACAGAGTGACAGTTCTTAGGGATGGATTACACATAGCAACTTCTTTGATTTCTGATTTAAGCCAGGATGATATTGTTCGAATGATGGTTGGAAGAGAACTTGGAGATCTCTATCCCAAGAATACTATTCCACAGGAAAATTGTATTTTGGAGGTGAAGAATTTAAGTTCCGGCAAACTTCTTAAAGATATAAATTTTCACCTTAATAAAGGGGAAGTTCTTGGTATTTCGGGATTGATTGGTGCAGGCCGGACGGAGCTGGCAAGGGCAATTTTTGGTATAGATTCCTTTGATAGTGGAGAAATATTTATTGATGGTACGAAAGTGAGCATAAACTCTCCTGGAGAAGCAATACGAATGGGACTTGGGTTTCTGACTGAAGACAGAAAAGAGCAGGGACTCTTTATGGGGATGTCCGTAAGGGAAAATATAACTATTGGTGTTTTGAAGAAATTTTCTACTTTTGGATTTCCCTCTTTTCGGAAGTTAAAAATTCTTGCCGGAAAATTTATAAAACAGATGAATATTCGTACTCCCAATGTAAATCAGAAAGTAAAAAATCTTTCCGGAGGGAATCAGCAGAAAGTATTAATAGCAAGATGGCTGAATCTGAATCCAGGGATCCTTATACTTGATGAACCTACCAGAGGTATAGATGTTGGAGCAAAAGCAGAAATATATGCACTTATTGATCGTCTGGCCGGTGAAGGAGTTGGTATAATTCTGATTTCATCAGAGCTGCCTGAAATTATAGGAATAAGTGATCGTATAATTGTAATCAGACAGGGAGAGATTACCGGAGAATTTACAAGAGAAGAGGTAACTCAGGATAAAATTATGCAATGTGCTGCAGCCGGAGGACGATATGCATCTTAAAGAAGCAGATCTAAAAGATTTCTTACGGAAATACAGTGTTGCAATGATTCTCTTAATTATGATTATAGCACTGTCACTTTTCTCCTGGAGGTTTTTACGACCTTCCAATCTTATCAATATTTCATTACAGACTTCGATTGTTGCAATTGTAGCTATAGGCATGACTTTTACAATACTAACCGGGGGTATTGATCTTTCTGTCGGTTCGGTTGTTGCTCTTTCCGGTGCTCTTGCATCTGGATTTATTGTACGGAATGGGTTTCCTCTCTACAGTGCAATTACCCTTGCACTTTTAATAGGTGTGGGTATTGGAATGTTGAATGGATTATTAATAGTCAAAGGAAATATTCCACCCTTTGTAGCAACTCTTGCAGTAATGGCAATTGCCAGGGGACTTACACTCGTCTACACCCAGGGTAGACCCATTTCTGGTATGGGAGATGACTTTGTCTACTGGGGATCCGGAAAAATTGGATTACTTCCTGTTCCTGTACTTATTTTGATTATTGTTCTGATACTTTCCTATATTGTACTTCGTCATACCCAATTTGGTCTCTATGTTTATGCTATTGGCGGCAATGAAGAAACAGCACGTCTTGCTGGAATTAACAATGATCGGAGTAAAATATCTGTTTATATGATTAGTAGTTTTACTGCATCTCTGGCGGGGATTCTTCTGACAGCACGTCTATGGTCAGCTCAGCCTAATGCAGGTGTTGGTCTTGAACTGGAAGCTATTGCAGCAACTGTTCTTGGTGGAACATCCCTTATGGGTGGATATGGAGGTACAGGGGGAACTGTAGCAGGGGCTTTCATTATGGGTGTTCTCGCAAATGGCTTGAATTTACTCGAAATATCAGCCTACTCCCAAAGGGTCATAAAAGGTGTTATATTTATTTTAGCTGTAATGTTTGACATCTACACAAAGAAAGAGAAGAAAAAAGGATAAAGCCTGCATTGTTTCTGAATAAAAAGGGCAAAAGGACAAATGGTCCCTGGATTGTGTTGAGGGGGAATCCTGAAACTTCGGTTACAGTTTGCTGGACTGGCTCTAAAAAAAAAGAATCGGTTCTGCTGTGGGGAGAATCTGAAAGCAGTTTGCCAAATAGACTGGTCTCTGCCAAAAATGGACTCCATTCAGTGACAATAGATAATCTTTCTCCCGGAACCGGGTATTTTTATTCAATTCAGGAGGATCTTATCCTTTTCGGATCAAATAAAGTTTTCAAATTCCGTACCCAACCAGAAATGGAATCTGATGAGATAACTGAGTTTATTGTAGCTGGGGATCTTCAGCCAAAAAACAGTGCAACTCTTGAAACAAATAGAGTAATGGCTCAGCAGATCCACAGGGAAAATCCTGATTTTATAGTACAAACCGGAGATCTTGTTCAGATTGGCTCCCAATCAAAATACTGGAATTTTTTATTGCAGTCTCTGCCCTTAATGGCTTCATCCAGACCCATACTCCCGGTAGTTGGGAACCATGAGTACTATCTCTATCATAGTACTAAGAATTTCCGTACTTTTTTCCCATATAGTTTTCCAGGGAGGAAAAGTGTATATTACTCAAAGGATATAGGTCCTGTTCATATTATTTTTCTCGATTCCTATGATGACGGTTTTGCAGGAATGAGTTCAAATACAAGCAGTAAACAGATGGAGTGGCTGACCGGAGATCTTGCAGACGCAGAAGCAAGGGGAGCAGGGTGGATTTTTGTTATTCTGCATCAATCAGTTATCAGTAACGGCGAATATCCTGGAGATGTTAAACTGCAAAAATTGTTGCTGCCTGTATTGGCAAAATTTAATGTGGATGCCGTTTTCTGGGGGCATGCACATTTATATGAACACTGGCATTATCAGTATGGGAAAAACGGATATCTGCTCAATCCCCGGGATCTTCCGGGTAAATCGCCTATAGATTTTTTCTGTATAGGTTCTTCAGGTGCCAGTCTGGAAAGTAATTACAGACTTTTTACCCATAAGAATTTTAAACGTAATAAACCTGAATGGTTTAGTGTTAAAGAGGGCAGGCACAGGAGGAAAACTTCAGTTCAATATCCATGGAACAGAAAGTTATTTCTGGAAGGAATCACCGATAGACATTACTATCATTTTCCCTTTAATGAATCAGGAAACTATTCCGGAGATTCCAAAATCTCCTATAATACTGAAAATGAATGGTTCGGATATCAATACGGTGAAAATACCCTCCATTATGCGAAGGTTGTTATAAAAAATAATCTTTGTACAATCTCTATCCACTATCCTGATGGTTCACTGCTGAAAGGCCCCGGGGACGCCCTCTCCCAGAAATTTTATTTAAGAAAAAAAAGGGGATGAAGAATTCTTCTTCATCCCGAATCTGAGGGCTCTTCTGTTTTTCAGGCTTTAGTCTTTTTATTGGCTTTGGATGTCTGGTAAAGAGGGATGCCGAATGAAAGCAGAGCCAGAATGAGAAGTATCAAACTTATAGGTCTGGTGAAAAATATTTCATACCCGCCCATTATTACAGCACGCCTGAAATTTGTTTCGGCTAATTTTCCTAGAACCATACCAAGTACTATGGGAGCGCCAGGGTAACCGTATTTCTTGAGGATCCATCCCGCTATACCGAATCCAATACATGTTGCCACATCAAAAAAAGAATAGTTTACTGAGAAACTGCCTATAATTGAGATAGCCAGAATAGCAGGAAGCAGAATTTTCTTGGGAATTACAGTAACCTTTACCCATAATCTTGCTCCGAATAATCCGAGACCAAGCATAACAATATTTGCTATCAGGAGAGCTGCAAAGAGAGAGTATATTATATCCGGCCTCTCTACAAAGAGGAGAGGACCTGGAACAAGGTCATGAATCATTAATGCTCCAACCAAAACTGCTGTGGATGCACTTCCGGGGATACCCAGTGCAAGAAGAGGTACCAGCGCCCCGCCCACAGAGCTTGAGTTTGCAGCTTCGGCAGCTGCGACTCCATTGGGATTACCTTTGCCAAATGTATCGGGCTCTTTACTGAATTCTTTTGCAAGATCGTAGGATAGAAATGCTGCAATAGTGGCACCTGCACCTGGAAAAATTCCGATTAATGTACCCAGTATCGAAGATCTGGCAATTGTAAATTTGAGTTTCCAATAGTCCATAAGAGTTGGCCACTGGGTTTTTTCATACTTTGTTTCTGCATCTTTTTCGAGTTTTGATTCTTCAATCCTGGTAAATACTTCACTCAATGCGAATAGTCCAATCAGGGCAGGTATTAATGCAAAACCGTCAAAGAGCCTATAGGTTCCAAAAGTAAATCTTTTTACCCCGGATATTGGATCTATCCCTATTGTATTAATAAGCAGTCCCAGCATTGCCGCAAGAAAGGCCTTGGGCCAGTTTTTCCCCCCAAGAGAAGCAACTGTTGTAAGTCCGAAGATAGCAAGGGCGAAATATTCCGCAGGGTGAAGTTTTACTGCCATCCTGGCAAGGGGAACAGAGAAGAAAATCAGTATTATTGTACCAATTATTCCTCCAACAGTTGATGATACCAATGAGATTCCAAGACCTATTCCGGCTTTACCCTGCTGTGTGAGGGGGTATCCGTCAAATGATGTTACAACGGCAGAAGGTGTTCCTGGGGTGTTGATTGTTACTGCGGTAATAGAACCCCCATAATTTGCCGCTATGTAAATCGATACGAGGAGGATCAGGGCAATCTGTGGTGACATCCCATAGGTAAAGGGGACAAGGAGAGCCACTCCCATTGAAGGCGATAAACCGGGCATTGCCCCTGCAAGTATACCGAGAATGACCCCGGCCACTATTGCAATTATGGGCTGGACACCTGCAAGATATCCGAATCCTTGAAAAAGGTTAGCTAGTAGTTCCATTTATTTTTCCTTAACCGAAAATCCATTCAAAAAGTATCCCGCGTGGGAGCGGAACATAAAGAAGACGGTAGAAAGCAAAGTAGGAAAAAAGAATCCACCCTGCAGTCATTGACAGCATTACCCTCCAGTTTCGGTATGAAAGATAGTACATTCCGAAAATAAGATAGATAATGGTTGCCAGGTAATATCCTATTATCTGCATTATAAATAGATAAAGGATAGTCATAACCATGAATACTGTAACTTTACCGATTTTTCCCCATGGAGGGTCTTCCTCTTCCTTCCCGGAAAGCCCCCTGATTAAAAGAAGTACACTAAATCCGAAAATACCAATTAACCAAAGTCCCGGAACAACTCCCGGACCGACTTCATCCCCTCTGTCAGGAAAACCAAGTGCCTGTATCCCAAAAAGAACTGCAATCTCCATAAAAAAAACAGGAATTACTATTCTTCCTGCGTATTTTCTTTTTGATGATTTTAAGATCAATAGTGTGACCAATACCAGTATGGCAGCTAAAACTGCTAAAAGAACCATAAATCCGGTTCCCTTTCCTAAAAATTTAATTAATTCCATTTTTGCCTGCTTATTTTGAGTATCATCTACATAGGTAGAGACGCAACGTGCTACGTCTCTACAGGGATACTATAAATATTGTAATTACTGTTTAGCTGCTTTATAGGCATCGTAATCTGCCTGAACGATTTTATTAAACTCTTCACGGGTTTTATGAACCAGCATATTCCCCTGTGGTGCATAGGTAGCTATCCAATCAGGATCATTTGTAACTTTTTCGAAGATGTCATCATACCATGCAATTATAGCATCCGAAGTTCCTGCCTTGACTGCAAACCCTCTCCACATAACTTCATTTTCAAGACCTTCCAGTCCAAGTTCCTTAAATGTAGGTACATCAGGAAACTGGGGGAGTCTTTCAGCAGTTGCAATTGCTGCTATGGAAAAATCGGGTTTTCCAATAATTTCTCCAGGATTACCTGTATATGTAACGCCTTGTTCTCCCAGGAGTGCAGCTTTTGCTTTTCCTCCGCTTGAAAAAGGAACCCACTTTGCTTCAATACCTGCAGCTTTCCATATTGCCTGTGCTGTAACATGATCAAGCCCACCTGCTGCAGGCCCGAGCCAGAGCTGATCACCGCCTTTTGCTTTTGCATCTGCTACAACTTCTTCCCATGTAACTACCGAGGTTTTATTATTCGTAATAACAGCTTCCGGATCAATCTGCATCTGTGCAATCCAGTCAAATGTCATTGGATCCAGTTCTGAATCAGTTGTAACAAGTTTTGAAATATTTGATTTTGTCATATACATTAGCGTATATCCGTCAGATTTTTTTGCTGCCACATATTCCATAGCTACAATTCCGCCTGCACCTGCTTTATTCTCCACAACAAAAGTTGCGTCAGTATATTTCCCAGCAATTTCTGTAAACTTTCTTGAAAGAATGTCTCCTGCACCTCCGGGGCCTGTGTAAACTACCAGCTTGATTGGTTTAGTTGGAAATTCTGCAGCTGCACCTTTTCCTTCAGATTGTCCTGCTGCGAATAATGAGATGGAAACAATAGCAGTTAGTAAGAAAATGACAAATGATTTTTTCATAAAAAACTCCTTATTTTTTACTAAGTGACCAATACTTACTCTATCCAGTTTAGCCACTGTTGTATAGCAATTATTTGCTCTAATTTGAATAATGGAGGATTTCGATAAAATTGTACAATAAATCTTCATTATATATTTCATTAAAAACTTTGATAGTTCTTTTACTTCTCTAAAAAGGGAAATTGAATAATAATATCTATAGCATATTCAAAGTAAAGGAGAGAAAATATGAATGCAGATATGATGACATTTCTAAAAGAGTTAAAGAGCAGGCTTTCCTATGAAAAACCTGCAACGGTAGTTATGGGAAATGAAGCAGCGGATCTTGACTCTATGGTATCGGCTGTATCGTATGCATGGTATCTCTATTTAATTGATAACCAGTTAAACCCGTTTCCGTATATCAATATTCCCAGGGCTGATTTTAAGTTGAGAACCGAGGCGGTTTATCTCTTCGAAAAAGCTGGCATCGATATTGAGAGTTTATTATTTACAGATGATCTTGATCTTGTAAAACTTAAGAAAGCAGGAAATCTAAACCTTATTCTTGTTGATCATAATAAACTTTCAGCAAATCAGGCAGATTTTAAAGAAAATATTACTGCAATTCTTGACCATCATTCCGATGAAGAATTATATCCGTCTTCTGCTGTGACAGATATACGAGCTGTTGGGTCTGCTGTAACTCTGGTTGCAGAAGCTTTTTTGAAAGAGAGAAAGGGGGCTGTAGATATCAGTCTGGGAACTCTTCTTTTAGGCACAATATTGCTGGATACTGTAAATCTTGATCCGGAAGCAGGCAGAGTTACTGAGGCTGATTCAAAAGCTGCAGCAGAGATTATTAAGGTTTCCAGTCTTGACAGTGAAAAATTATTCGAAAAGCTGCAGTTTGAAAAATTCAATGTATCCTCTCTGGGAAGTTATGATCTTTTACGAAAGGATTACAAGGAATGGAAACTGGGAAGTGTTTATCTTGGTATCGGATCGGTTTTACTGCCAATAGAGGATTGGGTTTCAAAAGATCCTGAAATAGCAAATGAATGTAAAAGGTATTTAAAAGAGAAATCCCTTGATGTTCTTCTTGCGATGAATGCATTTACTATCCCTGAATTTACCAGACAGCTGGTTGTCTATACTCCTGATTCAGGGTTAAGGAAATCCCTGGTTGCATTTCTTGAAAGTTCAGAACTTGGTCTGGAAAGGCTTATTGTCAACTCTGCCGCATCAGAGTGTATTTTTTACAACCAGAAAAATCTTGGGATTTCCCGAAAGAAGCTTCAGCCTCTTTTAAAGGCTTTTTTTGAAAGTTAAGGGGGGCTAAGGATACGGTCTCTTTCTGATTGCAGTTATTTTTGTTGTCTCTTTAAACTCTGTCTTTTCCAGAGGGGTAAACATGAATTCGTAGAAAGCTTTTGCGGAAGGAGATAATTCATGGTTTCTATGATAAATGACACTAACGTATCGATAGAGGGGTATATCTTCAATTTCTACAGTATGGATCAATTTTGATTCAACTTCTTTTCTAATTTCCAGGGAGTTGAAGAATGCTATACCAAGATTGTTTTCCACCATTGTTTTTATCATGGACATATTCTCAATCTCGTATGCAATAGTGAAAGGTCTAGAGTATTGATGAAAAAATTTATCGATAGCCTGTCTGGATACAGTGTTTTTGACAGACACAATTAATGGCATTTCTGACAATTTACTGACACTTATACTGCCCTGGAGAGCAAGAGGATGCTTATTACTTACACCTATTACTACTCTGTCTTTGTAGAGGACTTTTTCAATTAATTCCTTTCTGTCAGTATTACATTCACTGCATACAATAACTCCGAGATCAAAATGGTTATGTTTAATAGTTTCAATAACAGAAGAAGATTTTTGTGTTTTAATCGAAAAGTCTGTTTCAGGATATTTTTGTTTAAAACTTGAAATTATTGGAGGAAGCAATCTTGCTCCCGGAGTGCCGCTGGTTGTGAGTTTAATAGAACCATCCATCGATTCCTTCAACATGTTCAAAGCAAAATAAGATTCTTCATAAATACCCAGTAGTTTTTCAGCATAGACGAGAAGAGTTTCACCTGCCCGTGTTAATTGTATACTGCGTCCTACTCTGTTAAACAGTTTTGTTTTATACTCATACTCAAGATCTTTTATTTGAGCACTCACTGCCGGTTGGGTAAGAAACAGAGTTTCGGCGGCTCTGCTGAAACTACTTAGATTGGCTACTGTGTAGAAAGTCTTTAGTTTATATAAATCCATTTTAATATCCTCTGGCAAAATTTTCAGATTCAGTATAAGTTTAAATTATATCTTAAATAATTATAATTTATTAGACTTAATCTATCAACAAATTTAATATGTGATAGGTGCAAGGTGTAATACAGAGGAGTGTGCATGTTATTCAATCGGGCAAAATCTATAGAGGGGAGTATAGATAAGTATTTAGAGAATATCCTGAAATCAAGTTTGATTTTTGAGATTGGACTAAAAGAATATTTTAACGGTAAACAGGAAGCATTTGAAATCAGGACAGAGGAAATACAGAAACTGGAAAGTGAAAGCGATGAAATACGGAGAGATATAAAGTATAAATTATATAAGGAACTACTAATTCCCGACGCAAGGGGAGATGTTCTTGGTCTTCTTGAGACTATGGATAATGTTATCGATACAGCAGAGATGGTAATGATCAGATTTTCAATAGAAAAGCCCATTATTTTTCCCGAACTTAAAGATGATTTTATTGAGCTTTCAGTAGCTTCAGCAAAGTGTGTTGCTGAGCTTGTTTCTGCATCAAGGGCATTTTTCAGGGAAATAACAAAGGTAGCGGATAGTCTGGCGAAGGTTCACTTTTGGGAACATGAAGCTGACAAGATTGAAGAGAGGATAATGAGAAAGGCTTTCTCAGGGGAGTTTACCAAAGATCTGAGCCAAAAAGTTCATGTACGCTATTTTGCAGAAAGAATTTCTCTTCTGGCTGATGAGGCTGAGGATGTCGCTGATCGACTTGATATTTATACTATCAAACGAAGTATATAAGCGGGTATCCAATGGCAACTATAATAGTATTTTTATCAAGTGGTTTATTTTTAGGTTGGTCTCTGGGAGCCAATGATGCAGCGAATGTTTGGGGAACTGCTGTTGGTACCAGAATGGTTGGTTTTAAAAAAGCTGCACTGGTATGCAGTATTTTTGTAATTCTCGGTGCAGTAATAAGCGGAACCGGAGCTTCCCATACCCTGGGTAAGCTGGGTGCAATCAATGAACTGGCAGGAGCATTTACAGTTGCTCTTGCTGCAGCACTTTCTGTTTTCTGGATGACTAAAGCAGCACTTCCGGTTTCTACGTCCCAGGCTATTGTCGGAGCAATTATAGGATGGAATTTTTTTTCCGGTTCGGTTATCGACATGAAGGCACTTACAAAGATCCTGGGAACATGGATTTTTTCACCAATTCTTTCAGCTCTTGTGGCTATTGTTTTATATTTTCTTGTTGCATTTATTCTCAAGTACTGGAAGGTTCATCTTATCCGTCTGGATGGTATAACCCGTATTGCATTACTTGCAGCCGGTGCATTTGGATCCTACAGCCTTGGTGCAAATAATATTGCAAATGTCATGGGAGTTTTTGTCGAGAGTGCCGCAGGGTTGTTTACCGATTTTTCTGTTGGAAATCTGTTTCAGGTAAATGGAGTTCAGCAGCTGTTTTTTCTTGGAGGAGTGGCAATTGCAGTAGGTGTTTTTACCTACTCAAAGAAAGTTATGTTGACTGTGGGAGCAGGAATTTATGAGTTGACACCAATAACAGCATTTATTGTAGTTCTGTCCAGCTCAATAGTTCTTTTTCTTTTTGCATCGAAGGGGTTGAAGGATATTCTTGTTTCACACAATCTTCCCTCTTTCCCTCTGGTTCCGGTTTCCAGTTCACAGTCTATTGTCGGCGCTGTTATTGGAATAGGACTGGCAAAGGGTGGTCGAAATTTAAATCTGAAAGTTTTAGGCAGAATAAGCGGAGGATGGATTGCGACACCGGTAATTGCCGCAGCAGTTTCCTTTGTAGTTCTGTTTATTGTCCAGAATGTTTTTAGTCAGGCTGTATTTTAGAAGAATATATAAGGAGTAATTATGGGAAATTTGGAAGTAGGGGCAATTTCTGACCCCAGGTTCGAGTTCAGAACATTTGGAAGGGAGTTTGATGCTGCCTCATTTAGAATGGCCAGGTTATCCAGCCCTGTTCCTGAAAAGGTATGGGAACGGAAATCTGAGGAAATTTATATTGTTTCAGCTACAAATAATAAAAACAATACAAAAATCCGTGGTGGTAAGATGGATATCAAGACTTTTATCCAGAAGAAGGATGGGCTGGAACAGTGGAACCCCCTAATGAAAGGAGAGTTTCCTATTTCCCGTAAAACTCTTGAAGATGAAGTCTTTCCAGCCTTTGCAGTGGAAATGCCTGCTTTAACAAAGGAGAGTTATACCCTGGACGAATTTCTTGGAATGGTAAAAGCCAATGAAATGCTGAGGGCTGTCAGGGTAGAGAAACAGCGTTTCGGATATATGGTTAACAATACAATTTGTGAAGTTGGCAATGTATGGATAAACGGTGCAAAGCTTGTAACTATTAATTCTGAGTCCACAGTTTTAGAGGATATCCTTAAGACAATGAAGGATGTCGGCATTGCCGGATATGAGAATATTAACTATCTGCAGGCTGTTAAGCGTGTCATTGGTCTTATTGATAAACCTTTTGCAACCTGACATTATTCTGATGGGTACGGTTAGATGCCGTACCCTGTTTTAAAGAAAAAGTAGTCCAAGCCTGTAGAAAATGAAAGAGATTATCCATGCAACAGACATGGTGTATATAATGAAGAGCCTGGTCCATTTCCATGCACCTGCTTCTTTGTGGAACATTGTTGTGGCTGCAATACAGGGAACGTAGAGGAGAACAAAAATCATCAGAGAAAGAGCAGTTGCCCTGGAGTATCCTGATTCCTCTCTTAGCCTTAGGGCAAGTTTAGGTGTATCATTACTTTGATCTCCAATAGCAAAAATAGTGCTCATGGTTGAAACAACTATCTCTTTTGCAGCAAGTCCTGCAGTAAGTGCTATTCCGATTTTCCAGTCGAACCCGAGGGGTTTTATTACCGGTTCAATAATTTTCCCGAATCGTCCTGCCAGAGAAAATGCCAGCTGTTCTGCAGCTTCCCTGTTTTCCAGAGTTCTGATCAATTCAATATCTGATGTTTTACTAATCTGAATGCTGTATGATTCTTTGATTTCTCCGCTTACCGGGAAGTTACTGCTTAGCCATATTATAACTGCTGCAGCAAGAATAATTGTCCCTGCCTTTTTAACATACATCTTTACTTTATAACTTATCTGGTAGAACAATGACTTTAAGCCGGGAATCCTGTAGGGAGGGAGTTCCATTACAAATGGTTCAGATTGTCCCGGGAAGGCTGCTTTTTTCAAAATGAGAGCAGAGATCATTGCAAGAAAAATACCAAAGAGATAGATTCCAAATAAAATATTTCCAGCCATAGAGGGTTGAAAAAACGCAGAGAGGAGCAGAATATAGACCGGAAGTTTAGCACCACAGCTCATGAATGGAATTATTAGCATGGTAACTATTCTGTCACCTTTATTCTTGAGTGTCCTTGTTGCCATTATAGCAGGGACAGAGCATCCAAATCCCGTAAGCATAGGTATGAATGATTTTCCATGTAATCCTACCTTATGCATGACCTTATCTATGACAAAGGCTGCTCTGGCCATATATCCTGTTCCCTCCAGGATAGATATAGAAAGAAAAAGAAGTAGGATATTTGGGAGGAACACAAGTACTCCTCCTACACCGGCGATAATTCCATCTGCAATAAGTGAACGGAGAAGACCCTCCGGGATCATCTGTGAAACTGCACCCGATAGAAACTGGAAAAATGTATCCATCCAGGCCATGGGAACAGCTCCAAGGGAGAATGTTAATTGAAACATTCCCCACATAATTCCAAAGAAAATTGGAAGTCCCAAAACTCTGTTTAGAAGGATATTATCAATATGGTCTGTTACTGTTTTTTTCCCGTTAACAGGAATAACAACAGTTTCATGAAGTGCTCCCCTTATAAAAGAGTGACGGTCTTCAATAATTGCAGATTCAGTATCCGTTTTATACCTTGTTTTATAGTTTTCAATTGAATCAAGAAGGGTTCTTACCACCTTGAGATATATACTCTTCCCCTTTACAGTTTCATAGACAAGCTGATCATTTTCCAGAAGCTTTATAGCAAGCCAGTTCGAATTATATTTTTCTGAGAGCTCATCATTTTCAAGTATGGAACTAATCTCCGTAATACGCTGTTCTATACCTCTGCTGAAAACCATTTTATTCCTGGAAATTGTTATATCCCCCTCAAATACACTTATAATATGATCAAGGAGTGATTCAATTCCGAATTTTTTAGATGCTGAAGTCGGTATTACATGGGAACCTAATAGAGCTTCCAGCTGAGGAAGGTCAATTTTTATTCCAAGTTTTTCTACTTCATCCCACATATTAATGGCAACCAGCATATCAACTTCCAGTTCCATGACCTGTGTAGTAAGATAGAGGTTTCTTTCCAGATTTGATCCTGCTATTACATCAATTACCACATCTGGTTTTTCTTCAATTATATAGTTACGTGCTACAACCTCTTCCGGTGAATATGCTGTGAGAGAATAGGTTCCGGGCAGGTCAACCACATTTATTCTGTATCCCTTGTATTTTACTATGCCTTCGGTTTTTTCAACAGTTACACCTGTAAAATTACCAACTTTCCTGTGCGTTCCTGCAATGGCATTAAAGAGAGATGTTTTTCCGCTATTGGGGTTCCCAAGGAGTGCAACGTTGATGGTTTTTGTAGTTCTGTTTTTTTTCTCTTTATTTGGGATAGGGGAGTAAAGATCTGTGTAAGAGCGCATGGGAATGCCGTCACCCAGATAACCCGTTTTTTCAACACGTATTTGTTTTGCCTCTTCCATCCGGAGAGACAGATCAAACCCTTTCACCTTTATGACTATAGGATCTCCCAGAGGGGCAAGTCTTAGAACCTTAAATTTTGTACCTTTAAAGAGACCGACATCCAGAAGACGTCTTCGAATCTCTCCTGTTGCCTTTACAGAATGGATTATACCTTTATCTCCAATATTCAGATCAGATAAAACAAGGGGCATTACTTTTCCTCCAGAAATAACCAGCAGCACTTAGGCTAGACTAACCCTAACATAATACAGACAGCAGAAAATAATCAATAGGTACTTTTCAGGGAATTGGGTTTTTTATGGGAGGATCAGATATCTGAGATCCTTGAAAAACAATCTATATAGGAAAAAAGAGGGAACTGTTGTACAACAGTTCCCTTCAGAATTAATTGATCTAGCCTGCGGTTATACATTCAACAGGGCAAACTGCTACACAAGCAGCACAATCAGTACACAGATCGGGATCGATTATTCTTACATCATCCTTTTCACTGATTGCTTCCACAGGGCACTCGGGTTCACAAGCTGCACAGTTGATACACTCTTCTTTGTCAATAATATAAGCCATTTGGATTCCTCCGTATTTTTGAGGATAATATAACAGGATACACTGGAAAAAGCAAATGTTGTGGTATATATTTTCCTGAAATTCCGAGTAAAAATATGCTAGTTAAGAAGTAATTATAAAAAAGAAATTATGTGCTCTGATAAAAAGGGTTTACACTATTTACCGGATCTGAAACTACCACTTCCGGAGGTTATTGTTGATCCTTGTGCAATCCTCTGTAAGTGATATATTTAGATGCAGTAGTAATTTTCCTGATGTAGTACTTGATTGATAAGTCATAATTAGACAGTATATACCATGTGATGAGATGAAAAATTCAAAGGATTAATTTTATATATGAATAGTTTAAAGAAATACGTATTTCCTGCTCTTGTTATAATACTCACGTTATTTACTTTCACAATGAGTTCTTCAGATGATAGTAAGGTTGTAAAACCGTATCAGGATACTGATAGTCAGCTGCTTATACCACAGAGAAATGTCGTTATTGCTGTTCTGGATCTTTCAGAATATGATATTTCCTTTTTTTCTGAAGATACAGTGTTACTTCTGGAGAACCTTAATAAAGATTTTCAGAATATCAGCGGCGTAACCCAGGTGGATTCTATTTTAAATGCTAATACTGTCAGAAGTGATGAAGATGAAATCTATATAAGTCCGGTGATCCCTGAAAAGGCTGAACGGGCTGGATCGTTTTATGAAGATTTACCAGGTATTATAGAGGAGCATTCTGAGCTGAAACCCTATATTAACAGTTCAATGGACTCACTCCTTTTCTACATCTATTTCGGATATAAAGTTTCTCCTGCAGAAATTGATCGATCCCTCGTAGAAGTAAATGAGAAATATTCACAGTTTTCTTTTGAATATACCGGGAAATCCCCAATAGTGGCTAAGACAGAACTTCTTCTTACAGAGGATATTTTAATATTTCTTCCTCTGCTTATAGTTCTAATAATGGTCGTTTTTTTGAGTTTCCGGAATATTAAAGCAATTTTTACAGCCTGGATACTCCTTATCCTTGCTGTAATGGCTTCATACAGCTTTATCCGTTTTGTAGGTGTAAAAAATTCACCACTAATACTACTTATTCCTGTTTTCAGTCTTGGACTCTTAAGTGACTATATAATTCACTATTTTTATCATCTGTTTTATGCTCCCGATGGAAGAACAATCCACTCAGTAAGGAAAAAGCTTCTTTTCCCTCTCTCCCTAACGGCAATTTCAACTTTGACAGGGTTTCTTTCACTGTTGTTCATCCGCGGATCCGGCCATATCCTTCTTGGCAGTGTCATAGCATTCAGCGTAGTTGTTACATATCTGGGTGTTTTTCTCTGGCTTCCCTATATAAAATTCAGGGTTCCCACTCATGATATTCTACCCAGGTTTCAGAAAATACAAGTCTGGGTTTTTTCCCTCATTGTAAAAAGGCGCAGGATTATCTATTTAATACTTCTCGTTGTAGTTGCCTGGGGAATGTTTCTCCTGCCAAATTTAAAAATTGAACCATATCCCATAGAACAGCTTCCCGATGAAAGCACTATCAAAAAGGCTGACAAAGTAATCAATGAGGAATTTTATGGTACCCTGCCGTTCTTTATCGAAATTGATACCGGAGGGGAAGGACGCATTTTAACCAGGGAATCTCTACTCGCTATCAAGAATATTCATAATATTCTTGATAGCAGCAATAGTGTTGGGTATTCTTACTCTATGCTTACTGTTCTAAAGAGGTTAAGCTACTATTTTGAGGGTAATGAGAATATTTTATTCAATAAAAATCTGACAGATTCATTTATTATAGAACAATATCTTCTTTACTATTCATCGAGTGTGGATCCCCTGGAGTATGAATCTCTGGTAAATTCTTCCTACAGGGTGTTTTCTGTCAAGGGGCTTATCTACTACAGCAATGTGGACTCACTGGAAACCTTTTATGAGCTGGTCAATCAGATAAAAACTGAACTTCCCCAGGGCTGGAGCCTTAAGATTCATGGTATGGTCAGTGATCTTAAAGCTGAGGAGAACTCACTCAGAAAAAACTGGATTTTTTCGTTTACATTCGGCAGCCTTATGATTTTCATAATGGTTCTTCTCTTTTACAAGAAAACCTGGCTTGCCCTTCTAAGCCTTATTCCCGGTATTATAAGTATGATATTTTCCTTTGGCCTCATCAGTCTTGCAGGTATCAGCATAGATGCATTCAGTATAATCTTTGTAGCAATTATTATCGGTCTTGTAATTGATTATAGTATTCATACCCTTGGAGCTATTGATTCTCTTTCAGAAATTTTATCACTGGAAGAAATGTTTTTATATATTATTAATTACAGCGGCAAACCTATTTTTCTAAGTTTTCTTACCTCCATTTTTTCATTTTCCGTATTGTTTTTATCATCCTTCCGGGGTGCAAGAACCTTAGGTCTGCTTCTTTTCTCATCATTACTCATATCATTTTTCTTAAGTGTGTATCTTCTTCCCATAATCATACTTCCCTATAAAATAAAGAGGAAAAAATTGAATAAAAAGGACTAATTATGAAAAAAATATCTATTATTATCTTATTGCTTTTTCTCAGTTTTACTGTTTTTGGTATTACCCTGGAGGAAATACTTGATAAATATGAGGCTACTGCTTCTATCCCAAACCTTTCGACAACCCTTTCTGTCAAACTGATCTCTGCTAATGGTGAGATACGTGAAATAAAAGCCCAGGCTTACCAGAAGACTATTAATAGAGACCTGGTGAGCAGATTATTTCTTTTTGACTTTCCCCCTTCTATCAGGAACACGGGTCTTTTAATTAATTCATTTTTAAATGGTGATGAGAATGTTATGTGGATCTACCTTCCTGCGGTTAAAAGGGTAAAACGAATTGCTCTGGCGACCTCCGGGGGGGGGTATTTTATGGGTAGTGATTTTTCCTACAGTGATTTTATATCGAAAAACAGAGACGATTATATTCAGGAGTATCTGGGCGAGGTTGTTCTGGACGGAACTCCCTGTTATGCAGTCAGGGAATACGGGAAAACTTTAAAGCAGAAGCAGGATATGAAAGTCAGCTATATGATAAATTATTACAGGAAAGACGACTTTATTATGTTCGGCAGGGATTTTTATGACCTTGCAGGAGAACTTCTGAAGGAGTACAGAGTCAAAGACTCTGCTGTTTTGGGACAGTATATCTATCCTACTGTAATACAAATGACAAATGTTCAGACTGGACATAGTTCTCTTATAGAGATGACGAACCTTTCCACAGATGTTATTCCCGACCGGTACTTTGCTACCAGATATCTTAAGAACAGGTAGGTATTATGAAAAGAATAGTTGTATTGATAAGTTTTATTCTGGTTTTATTAATTACCGGTGGTTCTCTTTTTGCAATTGACTTTTTCGGAACTCTTTTTACCGACTACTATGGAGATATAGAACCTTCAGCATCTTATGAAAATCTAAGAGGCCGGTTGTTTTTTCAGCCGACAATTTCGGGTGGTCTTTTTGACTATGCCCTGGAGTATGAGGTTTCAGCAAATATCTATTACGATCTCTTTACCGATCCGGGTTATACTATGCCGGAGAATATTTTAAAAGAAGCATACCTGTCTGCATTTTTTGAAAACTTTGATCTGTCAGTAGGTCAGAAGATAGTTTCTCCAGGTATGACTGATGTGTTTAGTCCCCTGAATAATATAAATGGAGAATATGTAAATAAATTGAGTCTTGATGACTCCTTTGAGGGGAAAAGAGCTGATCTCCTTGTTCAGCTGCAGTACTATCCGGGCTTTGATGATTCATTCCAGCTGGTTGTTGTTCCCTTTCCCCGGCCGGATTATGAGCCGGATAAAACAATCAGTATGGTTTATTCCGGTATAGATGCGGATTTTATTTTCAAGTCAGATCCATATCTTACAGATACCGGATCCTCTGTTTTTCTTGCTTATAATCATTTTTCCCCTGGGTTTGATCTGCAGTTAAATTATTCATACTATACTGAGCAGACTCCAAATTTTGATCTTTCCGGTTTAAGTTATTCTTCGATTCTTACTGGCGCTGGAAATACAATATATACAAGAAATCATACTTTCGGTGGTTCCTACGGTACAAGTTTTAAGGGACTTGCTCTGGTGGAGGAGCTTGCAGTCAACCTGACTGAAGATTTTTTAGGAGAGAGGATCGGCATAAAAAACTCTGATATTACACTTAACTCACAAATAACCGGAACCCTTCCCGGAGGAACTTTTGCTCAGGTAAATCTGGTGTATCAATATATAATAAATTTCAACCAGGGTAGTACTGCATTCCCGGAACCTGTTGAAACCAAACTGGAAGATGAGCTCAATGGATTTTTTAATCAGCCGGTAGAACATATTGCTTTTATAATTATACATCTCCAGAACAGTTTTTTAAATGATAAACTATACCTTGCCTTAAATGCCGGATATTTCTATCCCCAGGTTTATATTGCTCCCAGAGCAGCATTTGCACTCTCTGATAAAATGACAATTGAAGCAGGAGCAGATATAAAAACAGGTGCCCCGTCAGATAAATTTTTAGCCCGGGGCAATCAGGAAGACAATTACTATATCCGGCTAAAGTTCGAATTCTGAGAAAACTGACAGAACCTATTTATTCGGAAAGAGTGTTCATATTCTGGTGAGAAACTCATTGGCATAGCTGCTGAAATTATCTATTTTCTCCGGATTCACAAGTTTGAAGGCAATATTGACGAATTCCTTCAGATCAGCAGGATCTCTTTTTTCCATTGCGGCTTTACCGAGAAGTGCAGCTCCATAGGAGGTTGCTTCCTCTATATTGGTCAGAAATAGAGGAGAGTCCGGAAAAATGGAGGCAAGGAGCTTTACGTAATTCTTATTGTGCCGGAATCCACCTTCAATGTAGATAGGAGCTCCCTTTGGTGCATTAATTCTCTCAATTGCAATACTGGTTTGAATGACGAGGGACAGAACCAGTGTCAGATAGGCTTTTTTATAGTCTTCAAAAAATGGAGGAGTTTTTATTCTATTCTCAATTTCTCCAAGTGAGAATTCCATATTATTATCTATAATTCTTGGGTCTGAATCGGGAAACTGACCCGCTCCTTTAACAACACCAGGGAGAATAAAGATCTTCCTGTCGTTTATAATTTCCTGCATAATTTTCATGTCTGTATCAGGGTGATCATCCCTGTTATGTTTTTTCTGAAGTATTTTCAGATATGTTTCAAATTCAAGACCCCCCATGAAAATTGCAGTTTTTACCAGTTCTTCTTTTGCGGAGATGTTATAGAATATCATTTTTCCCAGTTCATCATCTTTAAATGAAAGTTCTTTTGTAGGGTGCATTACGACGCACCAGGTTCCTGTTGAATTTAAAATAAAATTCTGTTCTCCGTTTACAAGATAGGGAAGAAGAGATGAGTTGGAATCATGAATACCTGTAGTGACTATTGTCTCTCCGGAGAGTCCCGTTTTAGCCGCAATATCTGCAGTAATTCTTCCAAGAATATCTCCAGGTTTATTAATAATTTTCGGAAGTTTCGTGAGTATCTCAAGTTTTTCAGCTACACCTGACCATTTCCAGTTTTTAAAATCCCAGAGATAGGTATGGCAGCCTGCGTATGTAAAATCTGCAGATCTTTTTCCTGTCAGAATATAACTGAAATACTGAGGGTAGAAGAGTATCGTCTCTGTAGCTGCAAATCTATCCGGGAAACGTTTTTTAAGAAAATAGAGAAGTTTGGCAAAATTAATAAGAGGTTTTACCTCTGCAGTTGCTGTTTCTATCTGAAGATCCTTTCTTTTACCTGCAAGTTCATAGAACTGATCATGAAACTCTTCATCTACTTCATTTGTATAGGCAACTACAGGTATGGATGGTATCCCATTTTTATCAAGACATACACCAGTTGCTCCATGAGTTGTCACCGAAATAACTTTTACAGGATACTTTTTGCCAAATGTTTTAAGACCAGCTATAAACCAGGTATTTATTCCCTCAATATCCTCAATATCAAGATCTTCATATTTAATAGTCGGAAATTCAGAATAGATAGAATCTATTTGATCCATTTTTTCATTATAAATTACAAGTTTTTTATTTGTTTTACCTATATCAAGTACTGCAATAGCATATTCCATCTGTTCCCCCTTTTCCAATACTAAACCAGCTCAACGTTCAATCCCGAATCGGTAAGTAGTTTATATGTCTCATGACTAAGTCCCCGGTCTGTAATTATTTTATCCATTCTGGCCAGGGGAAAAATCTTGACGAATCCGTTTTTTCCATATTTACTTGAATCCGTTACAGTTATCACCTGTTCTGCATGGGATGCCATTTTTTTAAAAATTTCAGCACCCTCAGCAAGATGGGTTGTCAGGCCTGTTTCCAGCGAAAAACCTCCTGTACCCAGAAATGCATATTTTACATGGTATTCTTCAATATCTCTAAGAGCCATAGGCCCCACAAGAGCCTCTGTTGAAGGTCTGAATTCTCCTCCAACCAGAGTAAGGTGAATTGCCGGGTTTATCCTTGCGTAGGTAAAAACCTGAGTTGAATTTGTTACCACATGGATATCTCTTTTCCCCAGAAGATATCGGGCAATCAGGGAAGAAGTAGAGCCGTCATTTATCATAACCGTATCTCCATCCTCAATCATGCCGGCGGCAGCCTTTGCGATTCTGAGTTTTTCCTCCCGCATCCTTTTCTGTCCTTCCAGAATTGCAGGGTGGTATGCAGGAAAAGCACCTCCTCTCATTCGGACAATAAGCCCCTTTTCTTCCAGTGAGGCAAGATCACTTCGTATTGTAACTGTGGAAACACCGAACATTACGCTAAGGCTGTTCACTGTCTGATTCTGGTCTTCCGTCAGGATATCCAGAATCTTTTTTTCTCTTTCCGAAAGACCTGTATTCAACATATTCTCCTTATAGAGGCTGTTTGATTTTACAATATCTTTCACTTGACTTTCAAGTATCTTATTTAAATATTGATATTTCGCTATTGCTGCTATTTTTTAAAATTTGGAATTACTGCACCTATTTGTTTTTTGCAAAATGATCCCTCTCCAAAAAGAAATTTGCCCATCCCGAAGTATCCTTTAACCGACTGTCCTTAATTACAGGAGGGCGGTTAAGCAGTTCAGGAATACCCTTTCCAAAGTATCGCTCCCTGTTATATGCACGTACCCAAATACAGTCCTTATCAGCCTTTGTAAGCTCACACCTGTTATTAAGTGATCCTCCGCAGGGACCGTTCCTTTGATTTTTAACACATTGTGACTGGGGGCAGAGGTATGCAATATCAGCAAGAGAGCAGTCTCCGCATTCTTTGCATTCGAAGATAAGAGATTTACCCACTCTCTCATTAAAATATGCAATACTATTAAGTTTTTCATGCTTTTCCAGAAATAAAAAAAATGGTTTTCCCAGTTTATACAGAGGAGATTTTTCAGAAAAGAAAAGGGAATGAACAATGCGGGAAAACCTGTAGCCAAATGTAACACTCTTTTTATATCGCTTCTTTACCCCCCTCGTTAATAGCGAATTTCGCTCTGCTGTATCTGATAAACCTGTTTTCTTATCCATACCAAAGTAATAGAATTCCCCTTCCCCGGGGTAGGAAAGTTCCCTGATCAGCTCTGTAAGGGATGTTTTATCATACTCTTCAGCGGTATCGAGTATAGCGGCATAGGCAGAATAGGAGGCAACTCCCCCCACATATCCTCCCTTGTATCCCATCTTTTTAAAGGCTGCAAGTTGCATTGCAGCCAGGTGTGTATAGAACTTTCTCCCTTTGTCCTCGGATTTACGTTCTTTTTCAATTCTGGTAAGGAGCTTGTCGCTTACCATGCATCCCGGGATCAGCCCCTTGTTGAATATTTTTGCAACTCCATAGGTTAATTTATATACATTTCCAATAAGAGGAAGATTTATATTGTTAATACGGCTGTACTCATAGAGTTCATGGGATTTTCTTATATCGTATCCAATCTGAGGAATTACAAAATGAGCACCAGCTGCAGTTTTTGCCCTGTATTTCTGGTACTGCATAATCTGCTCAGCTTCGGTCATCTTAAAGGGAGAAACAGTACATCCAAGAAAAAAATTGGTTCTGTCCAACTCAAGAGTTGATCCCGGTTTTCTACACTCAATTTCAATTCCGTTATTCATATCGGTAAGCTGTTTGAGAAGTCCTACAGAATCAATATCAAAAACAGGTTGAGCAATTCCTCCGTGACCGTCAATAGGATAGTCACCTGACAGGACAAGGAGATTGTTAAGTCCCTCTGCTGCATACATCCATGCCAGGGATTCAAGTCCATTTCTGTTATAATCCTTACAGGTTATGTGAATAATTGCAGGTTTACCTCTTTCCTCTATTATTTTACCCAGAGTAAGGGGAGCCTGCATGGGATTCCCTCCTGCATTATCAGTAACGGACACCCAGTCGACTCTTTTATCACCGCAGAGTCCGTCTATGAATTTACTAATCCTATTATCTCCAGCCGGTTTCAGAGGGCTTCTGGTAGATACAAGTTCTGCTCCAATAAGAAATCTGTCTGCCTCTTTAAATCTGTCACGTAACGGTACCATATATACTCCGGAATTAAATTATTATTCTTTACCTGTATGCAAAATTTAAGTAAGCCAAAGTTAATTAGGTTATGTTATGTTCTGAACTGGGGTAAATATTGTATAATCTGATTCTTTTTTGTACTTTTATAAAAAAAAACCGCACTAAGTACGGTTTTTTACATATAAGGGTTGTCGGTAACACACCCTTCTGAACATATTTTACTTTTTAATCAAATAATGCTGAAGCAACTTCTGCAGCTGTTGCGGCATCTGCGGAATAAATATCTGCAGCAATTGAATCACAGTAATTTTGTGTAACAGGAGCACCGCCAATCATTATCTTCACATCATCGCGTATACCTGCATCTGTAAACCCTTTTACAATAGATTCCATTTGAGTCATTGTTGTTGTTAAAAGGGCAGAGCAGCAGATAAGACCTGCATTTTCTTCCTTTGATTTTTCAATATACTTTTCTACAGGGACATCCACACCAATATCAATTACTTCTATTCCTTTTCCTTCCATCATCATTCGAACCAGATTTTTCCCAATATCATGGAGGTCTCCCTTTACAGTCCCAAGGATTGCCTTCCCCTTTGCTTCGACACCGGCTTCCAGTAAAAGAGGTTTTAAAAGAGCAGCTCCCATGTTCATTGCTCTGGCTGCTATTAGAACTTCCGGAACAAAGACTTCGTTGTTTTTGAATTTTACTCCGATGATACTCATCCCTGACATGAGTCCCTCTTCCAGAATAGTCTTGGCTTCCAGCCCTTCGTCTATTGCCTGCTGTACAATTGCAACTACCTCTTTTGCCTGCCCTTTCTGCAGAGCAGCTGAACATTTTTCAAAATCTGCCATAATATCTCCTGGAGTTTTTATTACAGACCTGAACCTCGAAGTCATTATTTAGATTACCTGTTAAAGTCTCCTGGCTCCGGATCAACCATTCCTGCACCTTCCCAGCGGCTGCCAGTGGATATATTACAGGTTTGTCCCCGATTACAGTGACGGGCTCGCAGGGGAATCAAACCCCATTTCCTTTTTACAGGTATCATTTGTTAAGTATACATTATAAGAACCTTAAATAAGAAGTATTTAAATATTTTTATATATTTTGTAAATATTTACTGTTATTTTATGGATTTATAAATATTCTTTCCAATTAAGTCCATTAATGATTAGTTAGCTTGATATTCTGATTAATTTCTGAGAGAATTATTCCTATGAAGATTGCTTTACTAATTTCCGGAGGAGTGGACAGTTCTGTGGCTCTCTGCCGGCTCCTTGAAAGGGGATACAAAAATATCACAGCCTACTATCTGAAAATATGGCTGGAGGATGAATTACATTTTCTCGGAGAATGTCCCTGGGAGGAGGATCTTGGATACGCCCGGGCTGTATGTGATCAGGCAGGTGTTCCTCTGAAGATAATATCTCTTCAGAGGGAGTACTATGACAAGGTAGTAAGCTATACTTTGGCTGAACTTAAAAAGGGAAGAACTCCCAGTCCCGATATTTTTTGTAATCAGCGTATAAAATTTGGTGCTTTCTTTGATAAGGTTCATGAAGAGTATGATAAGGTTGCTACCGGTCATTACGGTATAATTGAGGAGAAGGACGGATTGTTCTATCTAAAAAGAGCCCCGGATCCGGTTAAAGATCAGAGTTACTTTTTATCCCATCTTTCTCAGGAACAGATTGCAAGAATAATTTTTCCGGTTGGAGACCTGATGAAAGGGGATGTACGGCATCTTGCAGCTTTGAATGATCTCCCAAATAAAAACCGAAGGGACAGTCAGGGGATTTGTTTTCTGGGAAAAATTAAATACCCGGATTTTGTAAGACATTATTTAGGGGAGCAGGAGGGAGAAATTCGGGAAAAGGAAACAGGAAAGATTCTGGGACTGCACCAGGGGTTCTGGTTCTATACGATCGGGCAGAGGCAGGGGCTTGGGTTGGGGAACGGACCATGGTATGTGACAGGTAAAGATCCTGATAGGAATATAATATTTGTTTCCTCCAGTCTTAATGCTGTAACTCAGAAAAGAACGGAATTTACGGTTTGTGAACCCAACTGGATAAGTGGAAAACCTGAGAAGAATAAACTTAGTCTAAAACTCCGGCACGGTCCCGTTCTTAACCAGTGTACAGTTAACTGGATTGGGGAGGATCGCATGGAAGTAAAGCTGAATACAGGGGACAGTGGAATTGCTCCGGGACAGTTTGCAGTGTTCTATGATGACGA
>JAJRQE010000219.1 GCA_024280415.1 Spirochaetota bacterium
ATAGAACTACAGATTCTGAAAAATCTGTAAAACCAAAAGGAGAGATTACTATGAGTGACGTTATTATAAAAAATTCAAGGAATACGGAAAATGCACCAAAAAGTGCTTTTTCTACACAAACTGTAGCTTTTTCCCATTACAATAATATTTCAGCCCAGTTACCTGTTGACCCTAAAACCGGTAAAATTGTAGCTGGTGGAGCAAAAGAGCAGGCAAAGCAGTGTCTGGAAAATATTAAAGCAATTGTAGAAAGTATTGACCATGTTATGGATGATACTGTTAAGATTACTGTATTCCTTAAGAATATCTCAGATGTCGAAGCAGTAGACGAAGTTTATACAACATTTTTTAAAAGCCACCTTCCTACACGTACAACATTTGCATTTTCAGATTTGCCTATGGATGCTTTAGTTCAAATTGAAGCACTTATCTCAAATGGTGAAGGTACACAACCACAAGCAAGTTTAGATCTTATAAAAGTTTCAAGAAATACAGAAAATGCACCAAAAGGTCTTTACTCACAAACTGCAGCTTTCTCTCATTACAATAATATTTCTGGCCAGTTACCTGTCGATCCAAAATCGGGTAAAATGGTAGCTGGTGGTGTAGGCGAGCAGGCACAGCAGTGCTTAAACAATATTAAAGCAATTCTGGAAAGTATCGACCACCTTATGGATGATGTAGTTAAAACAACTGTATTTGTTAAAAACATCTCTGATATTGACGCTGTCAATGAAGTTTTTGCAGAATCTTTTCCGGGATATGTTCCTGCAGGGACAACAGTTGCAGTTGCAGCTTTGCCTATGGATGCTTTGGTACAAATTGATGCAGTTGTATCCCACGGAGATGGTACACCTCCGCAACTTCCTGAAGACACCCGTTTCCTGGTAATAGAAGCGAACAATACAGAAAATGCACCAAAAGGCCCATACTCACAAACTGTAGCTTTTTCCCATTACAATCATATTTCAGGTCAATTGCCTTTAGACCCCAAAACAGAAAAAATAGTAGCTGGTGGTGTAAAAGAGCAGACTGAACAGTGCTTAAAAAATATCAAGGCAATTATAGAAAGTGTAGACCATGTTATGGACGATACAGTTAAAATTAATATCGCCCTTAAAAATATTGCAGATATTGATGCTTTGAATGAAGTTTACACAACATTCTTTAAAGGGGATCTTCCTGCACGAACAGTAATTGGTGTTTCAGCTATCCCTATGGATGCTCTGGTACAAATTGATGCAGTCGTTTCTAATGCCGAAGGTACACCTCCAAAAGCATAGCAGGAATTGTTAAAGTCACCAGGCAGTGCTTTAGGTGAATGAACTATCACAACAGGATATCATTATTGATATCCTGTTGTTTTATGTGGTATTAAGCAAAAAGTTTTTAAAAAGCTCTGATCGACAACAGGGACTGGAACTGTTAATATTAGGAAAACATTGCTGTCTTTAGGAGTAAAAAATATGGTAATCCAAAAAGTGACTTTACTTAATAAACTATATCCGATGCTTTTTCTGGTATTAACTTTCTTTTCCTGCAGCTCCTATACCCAAAAATCTCCTGAGATTAAAAGCGGAAATACTAATATTGAATTTCCTGAACTAACGCAGACAGAGATTTCCACAGGTAATTACAGAAATCCGGAAGAGTACAGTTTCTATAATACTATTTCCACCAGGGGACCTGTTATCCCTGGTATTTTTCAGGGTGCAGTTCCTCAGGGTATGGCATACTATAAAGATTCTGATCTGCTCTTAATATCCAGCTATATGTTTGACGGAAGGCCAAGCTCTGTAACTGCTGTTTCAATGGAAGATGGTAGGCTGGCCAAAGTCTTCTGGCTCCTTGACCCGGATGGTAATCCCTTTAAAGGTCATGCAGGGGGGCTTGCAGTAAGCAGAAAATATCTCTGGATATCTTCCGGTAAAGGTGTTTACAATATTCTCCTTAAAGATATTACCGATTTTGAGAATAATAGCAGAATAACCATGGGTAAGTTTATTCCAACAGAGGCTAAAGGATCTTTTGCTTCCTTTTCCAATGGAATACTGTGGGTTGGGGAGTTTACCAGCAGGGATGGAAGCTATACCGCTCCGAAATCCCACTATTTTAAGACAACAGCAGGAGAAAATAATCATGGAATTATGGCTGGTTACATTCTTGACAGTGCAACTGATTTAATAAAGGCGGAAGCTGTAACAGAGGGTATTGCATATCCGGATTATATTATTTCCATTCCTCCAGAGGTTCAGGGAGCGGTTTTTACAGGGGGCAGGCTGGTTTTCAGCCAGTCTTACGGCAGAAAAAACAACAGCAGAATTTCTGTATATCATGATCCTCTGGAAAATCCTGTTTCCGGTACCTTTATAGCTCCAGAAGGAAGATCCATTCCTGTCTGGATTGTGGATAAATATATGCTGGAAAATAAAATAACTGCACCCCCTATGACAGAGGGTCTTACACTCTACAATAATCTAATTGCTGTTTTATATGAATCCGGGTCGGATAAATACAGGGCTACTGCGAAGAATCCCCGGGATAGTGTGGATCTTTTAACCCTGTGGGAGGGGAACTAGACAAATAGAATTTCTGAGTGCATCTCTGCAACAAGGGCTAGAGTATTATAGATTGAACAGTATTTACAGGCCAGTTCCAAAGATTTTTTAAAGGCTTCCTGGTTTTTATTACTGCTTTTCATCTTAAAAACTATTTTGCAGTACTTTAACGTAGTGGGTGTTTCTGTTCGTTTTTCTCCAGAGATATCCAGATTAAGTTTTTCGTATCCCATTTTCTTTTTTAGAATAATATCCTCGAAGGTGGAATAGAGGCATGATCCCAGAGACATCAAAAGAAGGTCGTAGGGTTCTGCGCAGTTATCCCCTTCATCAATTTCAACCCTGTACCCGTTGTTATTTTTTCCGACTCCCCTGAAGGGTATTGAAAATTCCATATTTACATGTTTTAATTCTGCCATTTATTTCTCCAGTTAATTCTTTAAGATTTTAATATCTCCGGATAATCCAATGTCTGCTGTTGCCCGGGTATTTATGCTTTCTATTCTGTCGGGGAGTTTCTCCAGGATGAAGAGTTAGGAGTTCGGCATCGGGCAGTCTATCCATATGCGTTTTACCATCCTGGGTAATTATTGTGTATGACATTCTGGTACACTATCATGAAGTTGTTTATTTATTCTACCATTGTTGATTTACGGCTGTGTTCTTATCGGTAAAATGCCCCAGATATTTATTAATTTCGGAAAAATATGAAGATCTCCTCTTGACTCATTTTTTAAGGGGGTGTAGAATCCCCTCCAATATGATTAGAACACGAGGAAAGAAACCTGACGATATTTTTTTGGGGAATGATTTCCCCTTATTATTTTTTTGATTTTTATTATACCGGCTTTTTAGCCGGTATTTTTTTTGCCCTTTTGGAAATTTGAAACCTAATACCCTAGGAGGTTTTTATGGGAGAAAACAGATTTCGAGGACGATCGCTGGCAGTGATCAACGATTTTTCACTGGAGGAACGACTGTATCTGTTTGAGAAGACAAAGGAATTAAAGAATCTTTTTAAAGCAGGCAAAAGTGAGGAGCTAAGGAGGTTCAGAATTGATGATTCAGAGTTCGGTGTGTACGAAGTATTTCTGGAGTCCAGCACGAGGACAAAGGAATCTTTTAAAAATGCAGCTGAGTTTCACAGGATAAAAATCAGCAATCTGGATGTAGGCGCTTCTTCGATAAACAAGAAGGAAAGCTATGCGGATACCTTTAACACTTTAACCGGCTACAATAATCTGGTTTTTATTGTCCGCAGTAAACTGGAGGGTGTTTGTAGATGGCTGGAGATTAATGGAAAAGCTTTTGCAAAACGTAATAACCTTCCTGTACCTCCTGCATTTATAAATGCAGGAGACGGGAAGCATGAACATCCTACACAGGAGTTGCTTGATGAATATACCTTTCTTGAAAAGAATAACTGGAAGAGAGATTCCATACATCTTGCTCTAATTGGTGATCTTTTCCATGGACGGACAGTTCATTCCAAGGTACAGGGACTAAAGATATTTAATAATGTCCAGGTCGATCTCATTGCTCCCCGTGAACTTGCACTTCCTTTCCATTATGTAGATGAGATGAAAGCAAATAGTTACAAGGTGAGAATATTTGATTCTATAGAAAGCTATTTACAACAGAAGCATATCGCAGATAAATGGTACTTTACACGACCTCAGCTGGAAAGGATGGGTGACGAAGTTCTTAAGATCGCAGATATCTTAAGATCAAAAATTTCTTTTCGTCAGGAGTTCTTTAGGTATCTTCCTCCGGGAACTACCTTTTATCATCCCCTTCCCAGGCACAAGGAACATCCTACAATTCCAATATTTCTTGATTCCACTCCTCTGAATGGATGGGAGGAGCAGTCTATAAACGGAAAATTGATAAGGATAGTTCTCCTGGGTCTGACTGCAGGTAAGCTTGGCGACGATTTCCACTGGGAGATAGAACTGGAAAAACATCCTGATGAACCTTTTATAGAAGAAGTCGCAATTGATAATAACCGTCCCGTAAAAAAATATACCGAAGGAGTTAATCCAATTTCTCACGGTATTGTAATTGACCACATTTGCCGTGGTGAAACCAGGAAAGAGATCCGTGCTCATATGGTCAGGATTATCAGGGTTATGGAGCTATTCGGGAAGGGGGGTGAATGGATTACCGCTTCCCGGGAAAACCCTGACGCTATGAAGGGGATAATATTTCGTCCTGATCGGGAAGCTTTAACTGAATCTGAGATAAATAAACTGGCGGCAATTGCTCCGGGATCTACTATTAATATAATAGATAACAGCAAAATTATAAAAAAAATACGGCTGCATATGCCGCCGAGAGTTTATAACCTGGATTCTGTAAGCTGTAATAATGATAACTGCATAAGCCATCCTTCTCATGGAGAAAATATTCCTGCAGAATTCTTTAAAATTTCTGAGAACACTTTTGTCTGCCAATACTGTGAAAAAGTACATACTTTTAAGGAGATTTGGAAATGAGAAATGAATACACAAAAAAACTCATATCAATAAGTCTGGGTATAAATGCGGTAAAACTGGATACCAAGACTCCCTTTCTCTGGGCTTCGGGATATTATATGCCGATTTACAATGATAACAGAATCTTTCTTCAGGAAAAAAAATACAGGGAGTTAATTGCAGATTCTTTCATCGAAATAATGAAGGATAATAATATTGAGGTAGATGTTATTGCCGGAACATCTACATCCGGCATTCCCTTTGCAACTACTCTTGCTGATAAACTTGACCTTCCACTTACCTATGTCAGAGATAAACCGAAAGGACACGGTCTTAAAAATTGTATCGAAGGTATTCCTGCAGAAACAGGGTATCAGGGGGAAAAGGTCCTTCTTATTGAGGATCTTATCTCCACAGGGGGAAGTTCAATAAAAGCAGTACAGGCAATTCGTGAAGCCGACGGGAATATTGACGCTTGTCTTTCAATCTTCAATTACGGATTCAAAGAAGCAGATATTAACTTTTCATCTTTACTACCTCTGTGTAGAAGCTTTTCGATTATAAAATATGAAGACTTAATTACAGCTGCAGTAGAAGACGGGTACATCTTAAATGAAGAGTTTGAAAGTTTGAAGGAATGGAGAGTTGAGCCTTTCGGCTGGGGAGATAATCATGGATTTATCAGTGAAAAAAAGTGGGGTAGAAAATGATCTATATTGATAAGCTGATAAAATCAACCAGAAAATCCGGCAGTATTATATGTATGGGAATAGATCCGGTATGTGAATATCTACCCGAGATAGAAGGAACAGTAGAAGAGAGAATAGTTTTTTTCTTTAAAGCATTATTTTCTGAAATGATAAAAAGGAAGGTCATTCCCGGGGCATTTAAACCAAATCTGGGTGTTTTTACAGCTCTTGACCGTCCGAGGGAGAATGCTTTTGATGGTTCTCTGGCTCTGGCAAAAATACTTTCATTCCTTGATGAACTTTTTCCCCTTACTCCCATCATCCTGGACTACAAACGGGGAGATATTGCCCGGTCTTCTGAAAACTATGCTAAAGAGGGATTCGTAACCTGGGGATGTGACAGTGTTACCGTTTCCCCCTGGATGGGAAGTGATTCTGTACGGCCGTTTTTTAAAGAGGCTGCACTCTATAACGGGGGAGTGTACTTGTTAAACAGAACATCAAACCCCGGCGGAAAGGAGTTCCAGAATGCGGTTCTGGCGGAAAACGGGCAGCCGTTGTTTAAGAGAGTAGCAGAAAAGCTAGTGCACTGGGCCGGGGAGTATCCAGGAACAGGAGCTGTTGTGGGAGCCACTTCTTTAGACGAGCTGGAAGAGATCACCGCGTATTTCAGTGGGAAAGAGATTCCCCTCCTTATTCCCGGTGTCGGAAGTCAGGGTGGGAGTGCATTAGATGTTGTCCATATACTTAAACAAAATGACTACACCATTCCATTGGTTAGAATTAATGCTTCCAGCGGAATTACCCACCCCTGGGCGAAAACAGGGAATGCAGTACCCCGGGGCTGGAAGCAGCTGTGTGTTGATAATCTGGAAAGGCTCAATGATGAAGCAGGGGGTTTTTTATAGATGAAAAGTAAATCCGAAGTATTAGGTATACTTAAAAGAAACACTGTCTCTTTTGCAACAGTTTCCGGTATTGTGAGCACAAGATCCGGAATTATACAAAGGCTTGATACTGAGATACCTGAGATCTCTGTCATTACAACAAAAAGCTACCAGGTTAATCCTAACCAGGGGAATAGAGAGCCGATAATAGTGGAACCGGAAGGAGGCAGTTTTGGAAACGCGGTGGGGCTGCGGAATCCCGGAATGACTAAGGGATATGAGGACCTTCTATCCTTAAGATCAGAGCATCCCCTTTCTGCTGTTCTAAACGTATCAGTTTCCGGTAACAGTATCGATGCGTTTATTGCTCTCGTAAAAAAGTTTGAAGATGTGGCCGATATTATTGAACTGAATTTTTCCTGCCCCCATGCATCTGGGGGATACGGGATGGCAATTGGTACTGATCCTGAAATTGTGTATTCCTACGTAACGCGTATCAGAGATGTGACGAACACACTCATATTTCCAAAACTTACTCCCAATGTTCCGGCAATTTCAGAAATTGCTCTCGCTGCTGTTGAGGGAGGGGCAGACGGTATTACTGCAATCAATACAGTTGGTCCCAAATTGTACATTGAACCATTTTCAGGGAAACCGATTCTAAAAAACAGCAGCGGTAACAGAGGCGGAATGTCAGGAAGATGGGTAAAGGAGACTTCCTTAAGTAAGATTTCAGAAATAAGAGCTGCTGTGGGAAATGATCTTCCAATCATTGGAATGGGCGGAATAGAAACCGGAGAAGATGTCAGAAATATGAGAGATGCAGGAGCGGATGTTGTTGGTATCGGCTCGGTTTTTGCTTCTGTCCACCCGGACAACTGGAAAACCTTTTTTTACGCCTTAAAAGCAGATGCGAAAAATAAGGCGGACAATGCTTCATTTTACAGGAATAAAAAAAGGAAAATGGAATATATTCCACATAAAATTGTTAAGATAGAGGATCTCCCTGGAGATGTCAGGGTTCTGGAACTTGACGGGAAAGTTGAGTTTGATTCCAGCCAGTTTACATTTTTATGGATTCCGGGAATAGGTGAAAAACCATTCTCCATAATTAAAGGAGATCCCCTTACTTTTATTATTCGCAAAAAAGGAAAGTTTACTTCGGCAGTTATGAAATTAAAGGAGGATGATACCATCTTCCTCCGGGGAGTTTATGGTAAAGATTCACCAGATACTAATAAAAATACTGTATATATTGCAGCAGGAGGGACTGGCCTTGCTGTTGCCCTGGGGCTTGCAGAGAAATTATTTAAGAAAGGGAAAAAGGTTCATACTTTTTATGGGATGAGTATTTCCGGGCAGATTGTTTTAGAAGAAGACTTTCTTAGGTTTGGATCTTTTACTGCTGTGGCAGATGAGGGTACTCCAGGTAGAATCCTTGAGGTACTAAAAGAAAAAGTAGTCCATAATAATGAGTGTGCTCTTTATACCATTGGATCTCTTCCCTTTATGGAAAAAGCATCTGATGGATGGGAGGGGACGGAGGAGAATATTTTTCTATCCATTGAAACACCCACCAGATGCGGTGTGGGGCTTTGCGGTGAGTGTGAATGCGGTGGGCATCTTACCTGCAGAGAGGGAACGTTTTTTTCTCTCTCCTGGCTGAACAGGAAAAATATCAATCTTGAGGAGCTGCTTCATGAAGATTGATCCCCATGTCCATCTTAGGGATGGAGAGTTCCAGAGTCATAAAGAAACACTAAGTCATGGTTTTTTAATGGCCTGGAAGGCGGGTCTTTCCGCTGTGTTTGAAATGCCGAATACCATTCCTTCCCTTACCTCAGAACCTGTAATCACTGAAAGAATTAAAGTCGGAGAGAAAGCCCTTGAAGAATTAAAACTTCCCTTGTTTCATGGAATACTCCCTGGAATTACAGCTAGCGAAAACCAGATCAGGGAAGTAGTAGATATATGGGAAAAGCTGTTCCCTAAAATTCCGGGATTAAAGATGTTTGCCGGTCAGTCTACGGGTAACATGGGGATTACGGAATACGAAGAACAGCAGCAAGTCTATCGTACGCTTGCTGAACAGAACTATACCGGTGTGCTTATGGTTCATTGTGAAAAGGAATCTCTTCTAAGACCCGATCTGTTTGATCCTCAAAATCCTGAAACTCATCTTCTGGCAAGACCTCCTGTCGCAGAAATTGAATCGGTGCGGGATCAGATTATGCTTGCAGAGAAGGAAGGCTATAGGGGGACACTACATATCTGCCACATATCGGTACCGGAAAGTCTGGATATACTGGAAGAAAAGAGGGAAAACCTTCCATTCTCCATAACTTGCGGGATAACACCCCATCATGCACTTCTTTCGGTGAAAGATATGAAAAAACCGGATGGAATCTTACTGAAAGTAAATCCACCCCTAAGATCTGAGGCAATGCGGAAAGAGATGTTTGCTGCACTTTGTAACGGAAGAATAGACTGGATAGAAACTGATCATGCACCTCATACAATTAAAGAAAAAATTACAGATTACGCTTCAGGGATTCCGGGTTTACAATTTTATAGCCGATTTATAGACATTTTGTATAAAAACGGATTATCCCATAAGACTATCAATAATCTCACTTTTAGAAATATTGTCAAAACATTTTCTATCCCAGTAGGAACTTTTTCAGAAAACCCTGGCAGTCAGACTGTACGGTCAGATGAATACGGATTTGATCCTTTTTTATCTATATTGCAGGAGTATTAAATGAAGTGATAACCCTATCTATTAATGGTGTCAGTGCTTTTATTGACAGTAATTAGATCTTTAATCATAGTTACGGAAACCTTGTCTTTTAGGGAGATAAAGAAATATGAATGTGATAAGTTTTTTAATTCTTGATGATGGGACAATTTTTAAAGGCAGGGCCTTCGGAGCTCCTACACCGACTGCAGATGAACTTAGTAGAGATGGGGAGAGAGCTTCCGGGGAGGTTGTATTTAATACAGGGATGAGCGGTTATCCTGAAATTGTAACCGATCCCTCTTATCTTGGGCAGTTGGTTGTTATGACATCTCCTCATATAGGAAACTATGGAGTTGATGAAAACTGGTCGGAATATGGAGCAGGTAATAAGGACGGTAAGCAGATTACCGGTCTTTCAGGTTTGATTGTTCGTTCTCTCTACAATGGGGTAGTATCGGAAGAAAGAATGTCTCTGGATTTTTTTCTTAAGAAAAATAACACTCCCGGAATAGCTGATATTGATACAAGAGCACTTACCCTTAAACTGAGGGATGAAGGGAGTTCCAATGGTATTATTATACGACCTGAAAATGAGGGTGAAGGTTTATCTGAAGAAGAAATACTTATTATTACATCTTATTTAAACAATTTTCCTTCCATGGAAGGTAGAAATTTGGTCAGTAAAACAGGGATAAAAGAAAGGGTGGAATTAAATGTAGCAGGCAGTCCCTATTTTACCGTTGTTGACTGCGGTATAAAAACCAACATTATCCGTAACCTTGTTTCCAGAGGATGCAGGGTAACAGTTGTTCCTTCTGCAGCAACATCAGAAGAGATCCTGAAGATAGAAAGCGATATTGTTTTAATCTCAAATGGACCGGGAGATCCGGCTGCACTTACAGATATTATTATTCAGATTAGAAAGCTGCTGGGGAAATTACCTCTGACAGGAATATGTCTTGGCCATCAGCTGATAAGCCTGGCTCTTGGAGCTGAAACTGAAAAAATGAAGTTTGGCCACCATGGAATAAATCATCCTGTTCGGGATGAAGAAACAGGCAGGGTATTTATCACCTCCCAGAATCATGGTTTTACTGTGAAAGAGAATTCTTTTACAGAGGGAATGGAAGTATGGATGAGAAATTCAAATGATGCCTCAATTGAGGGGATTAAACATAAAAAACTTTCTGTTCTTACTACTCAGTTTCATCCTGAAGCTGCTCCGGGTCCTCATGATTCACTGTGGATTTTTGATGAGTTTATTAAGATGATAGAGATAAAATCAGCGAAGGGGATGATATAATGCCAAAAAGGGAAGACTTAAAGAAAATACTTATTCTGGGATCAGGACCCATTGTTATTGGTCAGGCATGTGAGTTTGATTATTCAGGCACTCAGGCAGTGAAAGCATTGAAGGGAGAAGGCTATACAATAATACTTGTAAATCCAAATCCGGCAACAGTTATGACCACACCGGGAATAGCTGACAGGATATATATGGAACCTCTGGAAGTAAGCTATCTGGAAGAGATTATAAAAAAAGAAAGACCCGATGCCATCCTTCCTACTATGGGCGGACAGACAGGGTTGAATCTTACTCTGGCTTTACATGATGCAGGGGTTCTTGCAAAGTATGGTGTTGAAATTCTTGGTGCCTCAATTGAATCAATTAAGGTTGCAGAAGACAGGGGATTGTTCAAGGGTATTGTAACGCAGATTGGAGAAAACAGTCCGGAGTCAAGACTTATTAAAACAGTTTCCCAGGGGATGGAGTTTGTCCGGGAAACCGGACTGCCTGTAATTATTCGTCCCAGTTTTACCCTTGGCGGCAAGGGCGGAAGCATCGTCTCACTTCCTGATGAAGTCCATGGTCTTATTGAAAAGGCGCTCTTTGACTCTCCTGTTCATGAAGTTCTTATTGAGGAATCTCTAATTGGATGGAAAGAGTTTGAAATGGAGGTTATGCGGGATAATGCGGATAATGCTGTTGTTATATGTTCAATTGAAAACGTAGATCCAATGGGCGTTCATACTGGAGACTCTGTTACTGTAGCACCGATCCAGACCCTGTCTGACAGGGAGTATCAGAATATGAGAGATGCCTCCCTTAAGGTTCTCCGGGCCGTTGGTATTGACTGCGGGGGGTCAAACGTACAGTTTGCTGTTCATCCTACTAATGGCAAAATGGTTATAATTGAGATGAATCCCCGGGTCTCCCGTGCTTCTGCTCTTGCAAGTAAGGCTACGGGATTTCCCATTGCTCTTTGTTCTGCCCGATTGTCTGTGGGTTACACACTTGATGAAATAACAAATGATATTACAGGTAAAACTGTCTCAAGTTTTGAACCCTCTCTTGACTACTGCGCAGTAAAGGTTCCCAGATTGGAAATTGAAAAATTTCCAGGGGGATATAATGAACTCAATACCCAGATGAAGTCTGTAGGAGAATCTCTTGCAATAGGTCGCACCTTTAATGAAGCTCTTAACAAGGCTATTCGCTCCTGTGAAATGGGATTTGATGGTCTGCAGGGACTTAATACCAATGGAGATCAGCTGGATAAAATGTTGACAGACAGACATCCTCTGCGAATTTTTGCAATCTATACCCTTCTAAAAAAGAGGGGAGAAAAGGCTGTATCCGAAATAAATGAAAAAACAGGATATGATTACTGGTTCCTCTATAATTTTCTTGAACAGGTAAAACTTGAAAAAGAATTTGCAGTTGTCTGGGAGGACGATACTCTCTGGGATTCTGCTATGGGTATTGATCTGCTTCTTAAGGCAAAGCGTTTCGGTTTTTCAGATGGATCCATTGCGGAACTTTCCGGTACGGATGAAAATGTAATAGAAGAGGCCAGGCTCCGGAATAATATAACTGCTTCCTATCACTTTGTAGATACCTGTGCAGGAGAGTTTGCAGCGAAGACTCCCTACTTTTATTCTACCTATGGTGAACTTGATGAGGGTGGCAGTCTTAATGAGAACTCGATTATTATTGCTGCAAGCGGTCCGAACAGAATAGGACAGGGGCTGGAGTTTGATACATGCTGTACCCTTGCGTCTCTCAGCTATCGTCGGGAAGGGGTCGAAACTATAATGGTTAATTCCAATCCTGAAACGGTATCTACTGACTATAATGTTTCCAGCAGACTCTATCTGGAACCACTAACAGTAGAAAGTCTAAAAGAGATAATGAGGAAAGAGAAAACCAAAAAAATTATTGTTCAGCTTGGAGGACAGACTTCTCTGAATCTTGGAGAAGAGTTGAAAGACTGGGGTGCAGAAATTATTGGAACCTCAATTGAAAATATTAATAGAGCTGAAGATCGATATGAGTTTTCCCTTATGATAGAAAAACTGGGATTAAAACAGCCCCGGAACAGAATGGCAGGGAGCAGGGAGGATGCAATAGAGAGAGCCCGTGAACTGGGATACCCGGTATTACTTCGTCCCTCTTTTGTTCTTGGAGGAAGGAATATGTATACGGCATACACCGAAGAGGAACTCGTAAGGTATCTTAACAGCGGAATATCTTTTTCTAAAGAAAGACCTGTTCTTGTAGATCAGTTTCTGGAAGATGCTTTTGAATATGATCTTGATGCTGTTTCCGATGCAGAAAATGTCTATATCGCAGGTATTATGCAGCATATTGAAGCTGCAGGAATCCATTCGGGAGACTCTGCATGTGTATTCCCTCCCTTCAGATCAAGCCCGGAAAAACTAAAGGAGATGAGAGAAGCCGCAGTTAAAATAGCAAGGGAACTACAGATAAAGGGGTTTCTTAATATCCAGTTTGCTGTGAAGGATGAAGTTCTTTACCTTCTTGAAGTAAATCCCAGAGCATCCAGAACTGTTCCCTTCCTCTCGAAGGCCACAGGGGTAAATCTTGTAGATGCTGTAGTAAAAGTATGGCTTGGTAAAAATCTTGAGAAACAGGGACTGACAGAAAACGGTGTAGGCTCAGGAAGCTGCAAGACCGGCTGGGCAATAAAAGAAGCTGTATTTCCCTTTGACAGGTTTAATGATATTGATCCTGTTCTGGGTCCTGAAATGAAATCTACAGGTGAGGTAATTGGGATTGGAGACAGTTTTGGAGAAGCCTATGCAAAGGCTCAGGTTTCCGCTGGTAATAATCTTCCGGAAACAGGAAGGGTTTTTATTTCGGTTCATAGAAAGGATCGAACAACCATTTTCCCCATAGCTAAAAAACTGGAAGAATTGGGGTTTGTCATTTCTGCTACCAGGGGAACTGCCCAGTTTCTCTACAATAATGGAATTTTTTCCGAAATAATATTAAAAACCCATGAGGGCAGTCCCAATGTTATTGATCACATGCAGACCGGCAGGATAGATCTTTTAATAAATACACCTCTTGGAAAATCTTCCCAGAGATCTGATCATGAAATTAGAATTGAAGCTATTAAAAAGAAAATTCCATACACCACTACAACTACAGCAGCCTGGGCTGCTGTGAAGGGGATTGAGTATCTTAGGAAAAAGAAGATAAAGGTTAGAACTTTGACAGAAAACTATGATAACTCCCATATTCTGATGTAATGAATTTAGGTGAAATAATTTGGGTAATGGATCAGATAATAATATTGAGCAGTGGATGCTGGTTTTTCCAACAATATGCTTTCCTTTTATATTTTATACTGCAGACTTTCAAGGTAAACAGAGATAGGCAGGCTCCTAAAATTCAGGACAGGAAAAATTTAATTAAGCTTTCCTGAAAAACAGGTTAAAACTTCCCCTAAAGCTTGACAATGAGTAAGTAAAGAATATAATCTATAAATGTTTAAACATTTAAAGGGGTTTTTTGTTAATGCTTGAGATTGATCGTAAAAATCCTGTTCCTATTCAGCATCAGCTGTATTTAGTTTTAAAGGATTGGTTTGTCAGCAGTTTTACAGATGAAGATACTCTTACTACGGAAATATCAGTGGCAGAAAAGTATAATGTTTCCCGTGGAACTGTTAGAATTGCTATGGATAATCTTGTAAAAGACGGTCTTATTAGCAGGATTTCAGGGAAAGGGAGTTTTTTAACCAAAAAATTCTATATACAATTAAATAAGTATAAAATTGGTGTTATTCTGTCAGAGATAGATTTTTTTACAAACTCTATCTGGGAGTATACCTGGTCTACTCACCTGGAAATAATAAATGGAATAATCCGAAGTAATATTGAATACAACGTTTCGACTGAGCTTATATCTGAGAAGTATATACCTTTATCAGATAATGCAGATTTGGATGGATTTATTGTCTGGCCCTATGTGCATCAGGATGTAATTGATAAAATTGAACAGCCTTATGTCCTTTTAAACTATGAAATAAATATGGAGAGTGGTTTCTACAGGTTGGCAGAGGATGTAATAAGGAAAAAATATCGGGAAATTGCTTATATAGGTTTTACAGCAGGGGGAAGGATTGAAACAATCAATTCTGTGCTGAGGGCGAACAATTCTGATATTATCTCTTCTGGAAATATATTTGAATGCGGTGGAAACCCTAAAGAAGCTTATAGATCGTGCAGCAGGTTGTTTAAAGAAAATCCTGACGTAGATTGTATAATATGTTCGACTGATTTAAGAGCCCAGGGTGTTATTGAGTATCTGTCTGAGATAGGTCTTAAGATACCTGAGGAGGTTTCTGTCTATGGTTTTGATGGATCGAGAGAGATGAGTAATACGGATGTGCATATAACGACATGTTCCTTTGACTGGACATATCCCGGTTCGTTTGCAGTAGAAAAAATCAGAGCAATTCTTGATAAGCGAAAAATACCTGTATATACTCCTCCTGAAGGGGTTTTTATATCGCGAAACAGTACAGAATAGAGATAAATATGAAAAAAGTGTTAGTTTTTGATTATTTAAATGTTTAAACAAATAAATGTTTGTATGAATGCTTGACAATAAATATATTTGTGGTAATCTCTACAATATAGATAATCTATAAGGAGTTGAGTAATGAATAAGTCATTTCAGATTACATGCATTTTAGTTGCAGTTTTACTGGTTCTTGGAACTTCCTTATTTGCTGCAGGACAAAAAGACACTGTCTCAGCGGATGAAGAAATTACGATCCAGTATTGGAGTTGGGATCCTGAATTAAAGACCAGGAATGAACA
>JAJRQE010000220.1 GCA_024280415.1 Spirochaetota bacterium
ATGCAACCAAAGGAGATTTACATTATGAACAAAGGGAAGATCCTTATTACACCCCGGTCACTGTCAAAGAACGGACATCCGGGACTTATGGATCTTGAAACTGCCGGTTATGAAGTATTGACCCCCTTTCCAGGGGTAATGCCCAGTAAAGAACAGCTCAAAGAAATTCTTCCTGGTTGCATAGGATATCTGGCAGGAGTGGAAAATATCAGTGCCGGACTTCTTGAAAAATGTCCGAACCTCAGAGTGATCAGCCGAAACGGTGTAGGCATTGACAATGTAGATAAAAAGGCTGCTGAGAAGATGGGAATATCCTTGAAAATAACACCGGGAGCCAATTCAAGAGGAGTAGCAGAACTGACAATCGGTTTATTGTTCAGCCTGATCCGCTCTATTCCACAGACAAATACTTCCATTAAAGCAGGTAATTGGAACCGTCTCAAAGGCATGGAAATTCAGGGAAAAAACCTGGGCGTAGTCGGCACAGGTATGATTGGACAACAGGTAATCTCTATGGCAACAGGAATGGGAATGAAAATCCTGGCTCACGATCTCTATCCAAACAAATCTCTGGGGAACAGAGATGATGTTGATTATTGTTCCATGGAAAAATTACTCCATGGAAGCGACATAGTAACCCTCCACTGCCCTGCAGGAAAAACTCCTCTGATAGATGAAACAGCTATTTTACAGATGAGACAGGGTGGCTATCTGATAAACACCGCCAGAGCAGCCCTTATCGATGCCCCTGTACTCCTTTCCGCTTTGGAATCGGGAAAGCTTTCAGGATATGCTGTGGATACCTTTGACAAAGAACCGCCGGAACTAACCCCGCTGCTTCAGCACAAAAAAGTAATTACAACTGCACATATCGGTGGCTTCACAACAGAAAGTGTGGATCGAGCCACCCAGGCTTCAGTAAAAAATATATTGGATGTGCTGAGAACAGTAGACAGTTAGAAGGTAGTAGCCAGGATTATTACAGAACAAGTAATAGCATAGATGATTAATTTACTGCATCAACATTATCCCGACGGCACCCCATACTGTGGTAGAATAGATGGAACGTAGAGACGATCCGACCGAAGGAGATACAATGAATGAAACCCGAAACAATGTCACCAGGAGAGCGGTGGGAAGCAGTGTTAACCCGTAAGCAGCCGGACAGAATTCCATTTGACTGGTGGGGCACAATAGAAGTAGAGAAAAAAATAAAAACTTTCCTGAAACTCGATGATATGTGGGACGTGTATGAGAAATTCCATATTGACAAACTGAGAACTATTGAACCTGACTATGCAGGGCCAAAACTGGAACCGGGAACTGACTGGTTCGGATGTAAATTTCTGGGTATCCCATACGGAAGAGGGGAATACGAGGAATGTGTGTTCCATCCGCTTGCTCAGTATGAAACTATTAAGGAGATCGAAGATAACTACATCTGGCCGGATCCTGATTGGTTTGATTACAAAACCATTCCGGATAAACTGTCAGAAAGGGAGAGCTACCCTGCAAAAGGCCCCACTTCAGAACCATTTTATATTTACAAGTATCTGCGTGGTGATGAACAGGCATTTATGGATTTAATTCTGAACCCTGAATTAGTTGAGTATATTCTTGAAAAGTTGTTTGATTACGAGTATACCCGGATATACCGAACTCTGGAGATTATACCGGGCAAGCTCACATGCAATATGGTAGCAGAGGATCTGGGCTCCCAGACTTCACTGATGTACTCTCTGAAGCATATAGAAAAGTACTTCTTTCCCAGAATGAAAAAACTGATGAACCTTCTGCATGAGGATAACGTTTATGTCATTACACACAGTGATGGTGCTGTCCGGGATGCAATTCCGGGATTAATTAAATGCGGCATGGATGTTCTTAATCCTGTCCAATGGAGATGTACAGGAATGGATCGTGAAGAGTTGAAAACAGATTTTGGTGACAAAATAGTTTTCTATGGAGGAATGGACAATCAGAAAACAATGCCCTTCGGTACGGTAGATGATGTGCGAAATGAAGTTGTTGATAACTTAAATATTCTTGGGAGAGATGGTGGATATATTCTTGCACCCTGCCATAATCTGCAATCTGTCTCACCTGTCGAAAACATTATTGCCATGTATGAAACTGCATATCATGAGGGATGGATCTGATTAAAATTCATCAAGCTTTACAGGCCTTCCCAGCTCAGCAGACTTATCTGCGGCAAATATAACTCTATGGGTCTCAAATGCATTTTCGAAGCTGTTGGTCGTTTCAACTCCCTTATCGAGACATTCTGCAAAGTGAGAAAACTGCTCTACATAGGGGTGGTTCGAAACATCGCCGCTGTCGATCAGATCTACATCAAGCTTTGTCCAACCATTTAAACCTTTTATCTTTTTACTGTAAAAAAGGTCGTTTTTAACGGAACCTTCACTTCCGACAATATTCATGTTGAATACATAGGGCTGCATACAGTCTGTATTGGAAGAAACTTTACCTATTGCTCCGTTTTTAAATTTTAGAAGAGTCACAGTGTTAAGATCATAATCATAATTCTTATAAA
>JAJRQE010000221.1 GCA_024280415.1 Spirochaetota bacterium
ACATTTATTTTACATTTTTGTCAAGCTTTTCCAGACAGAGGCTTGTGGGATGTGTCATATTTTTAAGAAACGCCATTTGAGCATAAGATCTATTCTATCCGGATAGTAACACTGGATAATTTAGACTGAAAAAATCACACATTCACTTCAGCAACTGTCTGACCTATCTTTAAAATTGTTGGAATAATAACTGAAAGTGATTCATCATTCCCTGATTCTATCTGATTCCAGAGTAATTGAACACATGCTTTTCCTATCTGGTCAAACTCCTGCTCTACAGAGGTAAGTACAATATCATTCTCCGCTGGAAAACTTATATTATCAAAACCAACAAAAGAGAGATCTTCCGGAATATTAATCTCTCTTTTCTGAGCAGCTTTCATTAATTGAAAAGCAATAAGATCGTTTACACAAAAAACAGCACTTACAGCAGGTTTAAGAGAAAGAAGTCCATTTATAATTGTATCAGCCCCTTCAATATCCAGAGTTTCCTGAATATCATCAGGTGCATTATTTTTATAATGAGTAAAAATAATATCCTGACTTATAGGAATCTTCATATCAATTAATGCACGACAATACCCCTTATACCTTTCTGTAACAGAATGTGCATCTTTTACTCCCACAAATGCTATACGACGATGCCCTTTTTGCAAAAGATAGTTAACCGCATCCAGAGCACCCTGATAGTTATCCGATTCTACAACAGGAAGATCCACTTCATTCAATTTTCTGTCAAGAAGAACAATGGGACATTTTTGAATTAGTATTCTGCTTATTATATCTATATTTTTATTATCAATGGGATAAAGAATAATTCCAGCTACCTGGTGACTTATAACATCTTCCAGAATTGCCCGTTCTTTTTTTGAAGACTGCTCGGAATAATGAACAGAACACAGATACCCCTTTTTTTGACAGTATTTGTAGACACTGCGAATATACTGCTGTCCACCTGAAAAGAAATCAGCTTTATGCGGTATAATAAGGGATATTACATTATTTGATTTGACTGATTTTTGAGCAACAAAAGAGCCCCGGCCCTTCTCTCTGTAAATTACACCTGTAAGTTCAAGTTCTTTCAATGCTCTGGTAACGGTAATTCTACTTGTTTTGAATTCTAACACAAGCTGAGATTCAGAAGGGAGTTTTTCTCCTTCGCTGTAATCACCAGATTCTATCTTACTAATAATTGAATCTATTATAGTTTGGTAAATAGGAATCATATATCTTATTCTACACCCTTACAGTTTTAATTACAAGAATATCTAACATGTTATCTTTAAAGATATATTTCTATCTTGACATATCATGTTTATGGATTTATAGTTAATTATTAAATTAAATAAGGTTTTTAGGATGATTTATGACCAAAAGGGTCTTGATTTGTCATTACAGGGTTGGCAGAACTGATGGAGTCTCTCTTGAAATAACCAAAAGAGCCAATGTCCTTAAGGAAATGGGTTGGGAAGTTTATCTTCTTGCCGGTTCTGGAAGTGATGGGGCGGATTATATAATTCCCGAACTTGATTTTGACAGAACCGAAGTTAGAAAAATTGCAGAGAACTCATTTAATTTATTAAAAGATTATGACAATGAACTGGAATTAATGGATGATATTAAAAAACTTGCCGGTATTATAGCAATAAAACTTAAAACTGTTATTAATAAAATTAGTCCTGATTTTATTTTAATCCATAATATTCTTTCTCATGGAAGACATATTGCCAGTGCCATGGCATTTTATACTGTCCTGGAAGAAACAGGAATCCCTTCACTGGCAACACATCATGACTTCTTTTGGGAACGGGAAGACTTTAAAGAACCTTCCTGCAAGGCTGTTAGTCAGTTCCTTAATAAATATGTACTACCTGTTCTCCCTTACCTGAAACATGCAGTTATTAGTACAAGAGCCGCTGAATCTTTAAGAAACCGATCCTCTATTGATGCTGTAATAATCCCCGATACTCTGGATTTCAATATGGAGCCATGGGAAAAAGATAAATTCAACAGGGACTTTTTAGATACTTTTAATATATCTGAAAATGATATTCTTGTCCTTCAGGCAACAAGAATTGTTAAAAGGAAAGGAATTGAACTTATCCTTCCTGTTCTGGAAAAATTAAATTCAAAAGAATTTCTTAGTCAACTTATAGGAAAAAAACTCTATAACGGTAAGATGATCACCGAAAATTCAAAATTTGTATATATTATTGCAGGCTATGCAGAGCAGGAAGCAGAAAAATATCTTCAATCTATTATTGCATATCTTGAAGAAAAAAATATTCCATATCGAAATATTCAATCCAGAATTAGTGCAGAAAGGATTCCTGGAAAAGGAGAGAAAAAGTTCTCCATTTTCGACACCTATGCATATTCGGATATTGTTTCTTATCCAAGTCTGTTTGAAGGTTGGGGAAATCAGTTTATTGAAGCAGTGTTTGCTAAAAAACCAATAATGGTTTATGAGTATCCTGTTTTTAAGACAGATATAAAACCATTGGGATATGAAGTAATTGATCTGGGATCGTCTACATCAAGAAGCCCTCAAACGGGATTCCTAAAACTCCCCGATCAAAGGATTAACAATGTCTGCAAAGATGTTATTAAGACCCTGATTTCCTCTGACACAATAAAAAAACTTGACAGCAACTTTGAAACAGCAAAAGCAAATAATTCCAGAGATACCCTGAAAAAACTTATGAAAATAAGCATGGAGCATGTGTGAAAAAGATTTTATATAACCATGGGGAATATTACTGCTCAATTAATTCCAAAATTGATTTTATAGAAAAAATAACTAGCCATGGTTTTAAATTAATAGAATCGGGAAATGATCAAACAAACGAACTAAAAATTGAACTTCAGAGCGGAAAATGGACAATATTGTGGCCGAACAGGGAGGGCGAAATATTTAATTCCTCCAAAGTTATAGAAGCTATTGAAAAACACCAGATTCCAGCGGGTCTTTCCATCTCATATCCTGCAACTGCTTCATGCAGAACTCTAATTTTTACAGAAGAAAATGGAGAAGGATTTGCATTTATTTCTCCACCTGACAAAGAAGGGAGAGTTACAGAGTTTTGTATTAGTGCAAAAGATTATAAAAATATATCTCTGACCATTAGAGGTAAAAATACTAAATGGTATACCCTTCCATTTGAAAAGATCGAAGAACTGGAAGGTAAGGTAAAAAAACTTCAAAGATCTGTTCCCTGGGAAGGGTTAAATACTACAGAAACAAACTCCAGCTGGCAGGTACAGGTTGGTCTTATTGGTCCTGATGGAAAAACAGAAGTGCCTGAAAATAAAGGTTTCAATGTGCTTACTAACATTTCAGAGATGATGTTAAAAGAGCTTGGAGAAAACAATATTCTCCATATTTTTGCTTACTCCCTGGGGCATGATATAGGCTACCCTGACTATACCCCCTCCTCTCAACTAGGAGGAGCTTCCCGACTCAAAAAAGCAATAGAGACAATTCACCTTAACAGACAAAAAGCTGTTTTCTATATGAATGGAAGAATAGCAGATAAAAAGAATGTAGAGAAAAATAGATGGAATAATTCTGTCCTTAAAGATAATAAAAATTCACCTTATATCGAAACCTACCACAGTAGAATATTTTACGTCATGAACCCATCTTCCAAAGAATGGCAGGAAATACTTTTGTTAGAAGCAATGAAGCTTAAAGCACTTGGTGCTGATGGAATACAGCTGGATCAACTGGGTGGAAGAGCAGCACCTGTTCCGGCCGGAGAAATATGGGGAAAAGGATATATCGATCTTATTAATAAAATTCATAAAGCAGGACTCTCTGTCTGGATACAGGGATTATCCGATATATATCCTGCAGACTGGTTTGAACTTACCTACAGGGAAATTAATATTTTGAAAGATGGAACCATACGTGGAGGAACTCCCTTAGGAAAGCCTGACAAAAGAGTTTTTCAAATTTCAGTACAAAATCAGGTACTGCTTATTCCCCTTTCAAAGCTAAAAACAAAATTGGAATATAAAAAGACCCATAATAATAAAATAATTATTGATCTTGATTTAGCAGGGGGGGAATTATTTTTATACAACCCCTTATATATGACACAGCTGGAAAAGCTTATGCATAAGGCTGTTTTAAACAGGTAAATGATGCAGAAGCCGCGTTGCGGTACGCATTATAAAATAAACAGGAGGCTTTTCTATGAGAAAAGTTCTAATTACATTAGTTATGTTGTCATTGCTGACAACAGGTTTTTTGTTTGCAGGAGGGAAGACTGAAACGGATGCAAATGCACCAACTTCCCTGGTCGTATCTTCCAGGCTCTGGTCACCGGCAGCAGAACAGAAATTCCTTTACGATGAAGTTTTTCCGGAATTTGAAAAGGAAAACAATGTTGTTGTAAAGTTTGAAATTCTTGATGATACAGTACTTCTTAAAAGAGCTAAGCTTCAGGCAGAAACAGGAAGAGTTACAACTGATGTTGTGATTGTACATAATGGCGTAATGGATCAGTGGATCAGCAATAACTATGTTGAGGAATTACCTGTATCTGACTGGAAAGGTCGAACATTTTCTGCAGCATTCATGGACAGCATTACCTCTGGAGGCAAAACTTATTTTGCTCCTGTAGGGGGTGATGTATATTTACTTTTAGCAAATAAAAAAGCTTTAAAATATCTTCCTGCAGGTGTGGATGTACAGGATATCACATGGGAACAGTATGTAGACTGGGCAGTTGCCATAGCAGACGGCGAAGGCGAAGGTAAAACAGCTGTAACTGGTGTACCTATGAAATCATTGATCTATATGTATGGAGGAATGTTCCTTTCCTATGGTGGCGAATTCCCTGTAATCAATTCGCCCGGAGCTATCGAAGGATGGAAATTACTGACCAAACTGCACAAGGCTTATTCCCCAACAGTTATGACTTACGACAATGTTACAGCTCCAATGAAGAGTGGTGAAACATGGTTAACCGTAGCTCATATGGCACGAACAGGCGAAGCCTACAGATCAAATCCATCCAACTATGTTATTGCAAAAGCTCCAAAAGGACCTAAAGGAATAGGTTCAATTGCCGGTGTCAGTGGCTTTGGAATCCCTGTGGGTGCTGAAAACAGAGATCTTGCACTCAAATTTATTGAGTTTATGACAAGGCCTGATATTGCAGTTAAGGTTGCAAGAGGAACTGGCGGATTCCTTCCTCCAATAGATGAAGCTATTGCTGTACTTGGCGATTCTCCTGTAGATGAAGTAATTAAGAAGGGAGTTATGGTGCTTCAGACCGGTGTTGTATCCGGTGTTCCTGGAAGTGCTTATACTTCATGGGGTGCTGTAAAACAGGTCTATGATGATGTTTTTGCAGAAATGATTATTGGTACAGGTGTTTTCGATAAAGCTCTGCTGGATGCCGCTCAGGCAAAACTGGAAGCTTTGAAAAAATAAAAATTTGGCGGCCGGTATTCCGGCCGCATTTTTTGAGTGGGTATATGATGACTATTACGAAATCACAATTATCACTTAGCAGAGATACGCGGAAAAAGATGGTGCCCTATTTGCTTATTGCACCTGTAGTTATTTACTATTCCATATTCTGGCTCTTTCCTGTACTAAATGCAATTATTGAAAGTTTCAGGAATGTAGATGGTATTTGGACAGTTTCAAATTATATCCATATTTTTAAAGATCCTGTATTTTATCAGGCACTTTCCAATACCGCTTTTATTGTAATATTCTCTGTTACAATTGAATTCATTCTGGCTTTTGGTCTTGCATTATTAATTAATACAAAATTCAGAGGCTCTTCAATGTTCCTCTTCCTGGCAATGATCCCAATGTCACTCCCTGCTGTTGCAGTTGGAGCCATGTGGTCATCTGGTCTAGCAACAAGAGGATGGTTGAACAGTTTTTTAATGACCTTTGGGTTTATTGATGATGCAAGCAAAATTCTTTTCCTTGCAGGAGGAAAGATGTCAACCATGCTGCTTATAATAATTATTGATGCATGGACGGTTATCCCTTTTGTTATGATTATTCTTCTTGCTGGACTGCAGGGGATCGGAGAGGATGTAAGAGAAGCCGGAGCAATTTTCGGAGGTACAAAGTTTCAGATCCTGCGAAAAATTACAATCCCGATGTTAAAACCTACAATTACAACCGCAATGATTCTTCGAATTATATCTGCTATCCAAATTTGGCTTATAATTGTACTCCTTTACGGTTTTAATAGATTACCGGTACTTCTGGAACAGGTTGTTCTTAACTATGATCAACTGGGAGCAGAATATTTTGAGAGGATAGGACTGGCTCTGTCTGTTCTTGTTGCAATTATCGTATCTGCTGCTGCTGTCTTGTACTTAAAAGTTTCCGGTTCATTTGAAAAAGAGGTGAAACAGGATGAATAATGCTATAAAAAGACAGCTTAAACGATCTGCAAAACGATCCTCTCTGTATATAGTATTGGCCGGAATTGCATTTATAATTATTTTCCCAATTTTTTTTCTATTCTCTTTTTCATTTATGTCAGACTATGAAACATATTCTGAATGGCCTAAACCACTAATACCTTCTTTTAAAGCTAATTTCATGATTGATAAAAATTCCGAAGGATATCATCTGCTTATATTTAATAAATCTGAAGATAAATATATGCCCTTTGGCCCTCTGGTATTTACAAACAGCCAGGAAGACATTGACAACCTTCGAAAATTTATAAAACTGCAGTCAAATTCCAAGATAACAAGTCAGAAAATTATGGAATACCTAAAAATTGTGGACAGTAAATCCAGGGTTGAATTCTCCATAAAAAAAGATCTCCTGGCTAATTACATACTATTTTTTCAGGTAGTAAACGGAGCACCAAAAGCTGTTCTAAACTCTCTAATGGTTGCGGGAGCCACAATACTCATATCCCTTACCATAGGGGGGATGGGTGGTTATGCCTTTGCCAGGTATTTCTTTAAAGGTAAGAATATCCTTAAATTGAGTGTACTTTTTGTAAGAATGTTTCCGGCAGTGTCACTGGCTATTCCAATGGTAATTATTCTTGCGAAGATGGGGCTCTATGACCAGCCATTAGGACTCTCCCTTGTTTATTCAGTCGGACAGATTTCTATGAGTATCTGGATAACAGCCAGCGTTTTTATGGCTATTCCCGTATCCCTGGAAGAGGCGGCAATGATTTTCGGAACAACAAGGGCTGGTGCATTCCTGCATGTTACACTGCCTCTTGCCCTCCCGGGTCTTGCAGCCAGTGCAATGTATTCTTTTATTGGATCATGGAATGAAGTAATTGCTGCAGTTGTATTAACCCAGTTTAACCCAACCTTTCCGGTTGTTGTTTATAAAGCTCTGGTAGGATCACAGGGGCAGATAAATCTAATCACTGCAGGAAGCGTTGCCCAGGCTCTGCCTGCAATTATTTTCACACTGATAATCAGAAAATATATCATCCAGATGTGGGGTGGGGTAAAAGTTTAATAGGCTGGTTGCAACTTCGTTGCTTCTTGCCAATGCGACCAAAGGAGATATAAATGGCAACACTGGAATTAATTGATATCGCAAAACGCTTCACAAAAAAGGTATGGGGTGTAAAAAAAATGGATCTCAAGGTAGAGGATAAAGAATTCATAGTCCTTCTTGGTCCTTCCGGCTGCGGGAAAACTACAACAATGAGAATGGTTGCCGGTCTCGAAGAGGTAACAAGAGGAACAATCTTACTTGATGGAAAAGATATAACAGATATTCCTCCCAGAGACCGTGGAATAAGTATGGTTTTCCAAAATTATGCAATATGGCCTCATATGACTGTCTATGAAAATATTGCTTTTTCTCTAAAGTTAAAAAAAATGTCTGCTGCCGAAATTAAGGAGCGTGTGGAGGAAACCGCAGCTATGGTAAAAATCGGAGAACTCCTAAAAAGACTCCCCGGTCAGCTTTCAGGAGGACAGCAACAGAGAGTTGCACTGGCAAGAGCTCTGGCAGTAAGACCAAAACTATTCCTCATGGACGAACCGTTGTCAAACCTGGATGCAAAACTTCGAGTAACAATGCGTACCGAATTGAAAGCCATCCACCAGCAAACAAATGCTACTTCTATTTTTGTCACTCACGATCAGTCAGAAGCAATGAGCATGGCCGATAGAATTGTAATAATGAAAGATGGTGAAATTGTTCAAATTGGTACTCCGGACGATGTATATTTCAGAAGTGCCAACATGTTTGTTGCAGGGTTTATAGGAACACCACCATCCAATTTTTTTAATGTTGAATGTGAATATACAAAAGAAAATATTTCCCTTAAGCATTCTCATTTTACACTTGAAATTGATTCCATGAAATTTCAAGAACTGGGAAAATACAGAGGCAAGGAGATTGTCTTAGGTGTCAGACCTGAAGATCTACTTATAGTCCCCGAGAGTAAGGCTGTATTTACAGCGGAAGTTCTTGTTGTGGAACCTCAGGGGTCTCATCAGGTAGTTGCCATTAATTTGAAAGAAATAATAGTAAAGATGGTAGTTTCTGCCGAAACTAAAGTAAAACCTGGAGATAAAATTGGTCTTGGATTTAATATAAAAAGAATCCATTTCTTCGACAGCAAAACAGAAAACAGAATTGTCTTTAAGGGTGGGGTTTGAAATTTAATATGCCAATCAAACTACAAAGAATTTCAAATACACCTTTGCTGCTGCCTATACAAGATCACCCATGGGAAGCTGCTGCTGTCTTTAATTGTGCTGCAATTTACGACAACAATAAAGTCCACATGATTTATCGTGCAACAGACATTGCTTCCGGCGGACAAGATGGACCTTTTATAAGCAGGCTTGGTTATGCTGTAAGTAATAATGGAATCCATTTTGAAAGGGAGGATACCCCCATTCTTACAAATAACGGCGAACAGGAACTTAGGGGGCTGGAAGATCCCCGGATAGTAAAAATAGACAATAGATTCTATATGATGTATACAGGCTATAGAGGAAAAGAACCAGGTGACTATAGAATATGTCTGGCCTCATCACCGGATCTAAAAAACTGGAAACGTCACGGTGTAGTACTCGGGGAATCAAACAAAGACGGATCGCTTTTCCCATCAAGAATCAATGGCCGATTTTGTATGTTTCACAGAAGAGATCCTGATATCTGGATTGCATATTCAGATGATCTGAAAGTATGGACAAATCACATCCGAATAATGGGACCAGTAGATACATCGGAATGGGAAGCCCGAAAAATAGGAATTGCCGGTCCTCCAATAAAAACAAAAGAGGGATGGCTCTTAATCTATCATGGAGTCAGTACCAGTCATGTGTACAGCCTGGGTATAGCACTGCTTGACCTGGAAGATCCTTCAAAAGTTCTTTCCAGGCAAACCGAACCAATACTTGAACCTGAGTTATCCTGGGAAAAAAAAGGGCATGTTCCAAACGTAGTTTTTTCCTGCGGGCAGGTTGAGATAGATGATAAAATAATCGTTTACTACTGCGGGGCAGACACAGTAATTGGTGCTGCTGCGATTTATAGAAAAGATATCACTTTTTGAGAGTGTCAAGTAATTTGCTTAAACTCCAATAAAGCTCATAAATAATTCTGTATCCTTGTTACAATGACATTGACTATTCTAGTAATCCAGATGATAGTGACAGCACTTACAGTCTTTGAAGATTGAAACAAGCAAATGCACATAACCAAAGGTCTTCAATCCAGTGTTGATAATAATTTCAGGAAGGAAGGCTATATGGATATAGTTCTAATTAAATCGTTTAACAATAAACCATGGAGAAGTCAGGAAACATACCTAAATATTGAATCTGCATTAAAAACAGAATTTAATAAAGTTGATGTTATTACAGCAGAAAATAGAAATCAGCTTGAACTTGAGCTGAAGAGTTATTCTGAAAGAAA
>JAJRQE010000222.1 GCA_024280415.1 Spirochaetota bacterium
GGGAGAAAAAAATCGGTAGTTTTCTGGAGTTTGATCCTGATCGCGTTTCCGGTATGGGTGATTCGAATGGGATTCTTGGAGGAATTCCCTTTGGTGTAAAGGATAATTTTGCAGTTGAGGGTTTTAATGTTACCTGCGGATCTAAGATTCTTGAGGGGGTTGATGCTCCCTATACTGCTACATCAGTTACCAGGCTTCAGGATGCAGGTGCTGTTGTTGCAGGCAAGACTAATCTCGATGCTTTTGGTATGGGTTCTTCGACTGATAATTCTGCTTTGAAGGTTACAAATAATCCCTGGGACTTGGCCCGTGTTGCCGGTGGTTCCAGTGGGGGGAGTGCTGCCGCTGTTGCTGCAGGAATTGTTCCCTTTGCTCTTGGTTCCGATACCGGGGGATCTGTCCGTCAGCCTGCTTCTTTCTGCGGTGTCTACGGTTTGAAACCTAGCTATGGGGTTGTTTCCAGGTATGGTCTTACGGCCTATGCTTCCTCTTTGGATGTTGTGGGTGTTATTTCCAGGACTCCGGGAATGGCAAGGGATGTTTTTAATATCATGAAAGGTCAGGATATAAGGGATAATACCTCTGTCAGGCATCCCGGGAGTTCCAACAGGGGCGAAGTTAAGACTGTTGGTGTTTTAAGGGTAGGCAATGGTTCTCTTAGTAATGAAGTTGAACGGTCTTATTCTGGTTCCCGGGAAAGACTGAAAAATCTGGGGTATACTCTTATTGATATTGATATTCCCTCTATGGAGTATGTTGTTCCGGTGTACTACACTATTGCCACTGCAGAAGCAAGTGCCAATCTTGCCCGGTTTAACGGTTTAAGGTATGGTTACAGGTCTGAAAAGGGTAATGATCCCGGGGAACTTATGCAGAGTTCGAGGGATGAGGGTTTTGGCGATGAGGTTAAGCTTCGTATTCTCCTTGGTACCTATGTTCTCAGATCCGGATTTCAGGATCAGTACTATCACAGGGCTCAGAAGATACGTACTGCCATTCGAAACGAGTTTAATTCTCTTTTCAAGACTGTTGATCTTGTAATGATGCCTGTTTTTCCCACTCAGGCTTTTAAGCATGGCTCCGCAGATCTGGATCCCTTCCAGCAGAAGGTTGCCGACAGGTATACCTGTGCTGCAAATTTAACAGGGCTTCCTGCTTTTGCGGTTCCCAGGGGTGTGGAGAATGGTCTTCCTGTAGGGGTTCAGTTTATTGCACCTTCCTTTGAGGAGGATAGACTTTTTAATATTGCAGAGGTACTTGAGACAGAATTTTCCGCTCCTGAACCTGATGGGTTCAGGGATTGGAGTTAAGTTTTGGCAGGATCTATGAAAAATAATAAATATCAGACTTTTATTGGCCTTGAGGTTCATATCCACCTTCTTACAGAATCCAAGGTTTTCTGCGGCTGTCCGAATGTTTTCGGGAGTGAGCCGAACATAAATGTGTGTCCTGTTTGTATGGGGTATCCGGGTGTTCTCCCCTCTCTCAATGGAGAGGCTGTGAGAAAGGCTTATCAGGTTGCGATGGCTTTAAACTGCCATCTTAATGAAAAGGCTGTCTTTGAGAGAAAGAACTATTTCTACCCTGATATGCCCAAGAACTATCAGATAAGTCAGTTCGAATTTCCCTTTGGAATTAATGGTTATTTTGAGCTTGAGTTGGCAGATGGGAGTAGAAGAAAGATCCGTATTCATGATGTCCATCTGGAAGAGGATGCCGGAAAGATGATCCATGAGGGGAGTCGTTCCAAACTGGACTACAACAGAGCCGGTACTCCTCTTTTAGAGATTGTTACTGAACCGGATCTTGTTACAGGTGATGAAGCGGAAGCTTTCGTACAGCAGTTTAGGCAGTTAGTTCGCTATCTGGGTGTTACTGACGGCAACATGGAAGAGGGAAGTCTCCGGTGTGATGCCAATGTTTCCATAAACGAGTATGGGAAGGGTCTTGGAACCACAACCGAGGTTAAGAACCTTAATTCTTCGAAATTTGTGAAAAAGGCACTGGAATATGAGATTAAGCGTCAGTCAAAGGTTATAAACTCCGGAGATAAGATTATACAGGAGACCCGTCTATGGGATGAAGCCAAATCGAGAACAAGTTCCATGAGAACCAAGGAGTCTTCCAACGATTACCGCTACTTCCCTGAACCTGATCTTCCTCCATACAGACCTGGTGCTGATTTTCTGGAAGATATAAAGGCTTCACTGATTGAATTCCCCGGGGTCAGAAAGAACCGGATTATCCGGGAATACGGCTTAAATGAACAGCAGTCTCTTTTTGTTACCTCCGAAAAGAGTATGGCAGATTTTTTTGAACACACTGTTTCTCTTAAGGGCGGTTCGGACGGTGTGGATAAGGATTTTGCCGGAATGGTTTCCTCCTGGTTAGGTGGAAATATCCGGAAAATAGTCAACGATTCGGGGATTCCTCTCGAAAACTCTTATCTGACTCCCCAGGTGGTGTTTTCTGTTCTTGAGATGATTGAGAAAGATGAGATTAGTGCGGGTATCGGAAAAAAGATAATTGGTATAATATTCAGGGACGGAGGGGTTCCGACTGATATTGTAAGGGATCTGGGGATGGATCAGATATCAGATAAAGGAGAAATTAAAAAAATAGTTTCTGGTATAGTAGATGCTAATCCTAAGGTGGTTGATTCAATTAGGAATGGTGCAGATAAACAGATAGGTTTCTTAATGGGTCAGGTTATGAAGGCAACTTCAGGTAAAGCAAACCCTGGAATAACTCAAAAACTAATACGCGAAAAAATTTTTGAAGAGCCGAAATAAAGCTGGTATAAAGCCGGACATAAGTCCGGAAGTAGGCCTGATAGAGGCCAATTAAAGGACAAGCAAGTGAAAATAAAAAGAACGCACAATTGCGGTGAGTTAAGAAAAGAACATAAAGATGAGTCCATTGCATTGAACGGCTGGGTGGAAAACTATCGCGATTACGGCGGTGTTACCTTTATCGATTTAACCGATAGATGGGGATTAACCCAGATTGTTTTTGATCCGTCTATTTCAGGGGAAGTTCATAAGATAGCCCAGTCTCTTAGGAGTCAGGATGTTATCGCAGTTAGTGGCAAGGTAACTTCCCGTCCTGAAGGGATGGCGAATGATAAGCTCGATACAGGTGAAATTGAGGTTTACGTTACCGAACTTGAGGTTTTAAATAAATCCAAAACACCTCCATTTGATATTCACCATGCAGAGGATGTAAATCAGGAGGCAAGGCTCAAATACAGATTCCTGGATCTTAGAGGGCATCACCTTCAGCAGAATATGATTTTCAGAAGCAGGGTTACTAATATTATCCGAAATTTTTTTATAAACAACGAATTTGTGGAGATTGAAACTCCAATTCTTACAAAGGCTACCCCCGAAGGAGCCAGGGACTATCTTGTTCCCAGCCGTGTTAACGAAGGTAAGTTTTTTGCACTGCCTCAGAGTCCTCAGCTTTTTAAACAATCCCTGATGATTTCAGGTTTTGACAGATACTTTCAGATTGCAAGATGTTTTCGTGATGAGGATCTTCGTGCAGACCGGCAGCCTGAGTTTACCCAGGTAGATCTCGAGATGGCTTTTGTTGATCAGGATGACGTTATGGCTGTTATTGAGAATCTCTTTGAGGTTCTCTTTAAAGAGGTTTTTAACAAGGATTTAAAACTCCCTCTTCCGCGAATGACCTATGATCAGGCAATGCTGGAATACGGTAAGGATGCACCTGACCTCCGCTTTGGTCTTAAGATTGTGGAACTTTCCGATGTTTTTAAAGATTCCGGGTTTGGTGTTTTTGCAAATGCCATAGCAGACGGTGGTTTTGTAAGGGCTATTAATATTAAAAATGGTGTTGATTCTCTTTCCAGAAAAGATCTGGATGAGATGACTCCTTTTGTCAAAACCTACAGGGCAAAGGGTGCCGCATGGATTAAGGTTAATGAAGATGGTCCCCAGTCTCCTATTGTCAAGTTTTTTAAGGGTGGGGAGATTGAAGCTCTCTATGAAAAGATGGGAGCAGAAACAGGTGATGTCCTTGTTTTTATTGCAGATAAAGAATCGGTTGTATGTCAGAGTCTTGGTGCTCTCCGTCTCCATTTTGCGAAGAAACTTAACCTGATTGATGAGAATGAACTCAATCTTTCATGGGTTGTGGACTTCCCTATGTTTGAGAAGGATTCCGATGGAAATCCAACCCCAACACATCACCCCTTTACAGCTCCTAAACCGGAAGATGTCGACAAGCTGGACGAGGATGTTTTTGCAGTTAAATCCAATGCCTACGATATAATTCTAAACGGTTCGGAAGCAGGTGGTGGTTCTGTAAGAATTCACGACAATGAGATGCAGCAGAAAATATTTTCCCTTCTGGGTATTGATGAAGAGGAGGCAAGGGAGAAATTCGGATTCCTCCTGGAGGCTCTTCAGTATGGTGCACCTCCCCATGGAGGTCTTGCCCTTGGTCTGGACAGGATTATAATGCTTTTTCTTAAAGCAGAGTCTATTCGGGAAGTTATTGCTTTTCCAAAGACCCAGAAAGCAACATGCCTCATGACAGATGCTCCTGGAGACGTATCTGCAGAACAGCTGGAAGAGCTCTGTATTGAGTCAACAGTCGAACTGGAAGATTAATTAAAGGTATTTATGACAGATATACTGCTGATTTTTATAGCTTTTCTTATGCTGCTTAATATTATTATTACCATTTTTAAGAAGGGGAAGGTGGATCTCCGTTACCAGCTGAAGGAGCTGGAGACAGGTGTTTCCAGGTTCGATGCTGTTCTGGATAAAAGCGGCAGGGAATTTCGTGAAGAGTTCCGTCTTAACAGGGAGGAGAGCGGCAGGCACTCCTTTAAGAGCAGGGAGGAACTGGCAAATTCCCTACGTTCTTTCGAGGAGAAATTTAAGGTCTATACAGCAGATCTCAGCCGTCAGCAGGCGGAAATTAGTAGGCTCTCAATGGAGAGAATCGCAGAGATTAAAAATTCCATAAATACCCATCTCAGAGATATAAGGGAAGACAACAACAGGCAGATTACCGAAATGAGGAAGACTGTGGACGAGAAACTTCAGTCCACCCTTGAAAAACGGATTGGTGAATCCTTTAAACTGGTAAGTGACCGTCTGGAGCTGGTTCATAAGGGGCTGGGGGAGATGCAGAATATCGCCACAGGGGTGGGAGATCTAAAGAAGGTTCTTTCCAATGTTAAGACCAGGGGTGTTCTTGGTGAATATCAGCTGGGAAATATTCTGGAGGAGATTCTTGCTCCCGGACAGTATGGTAAAAATGTTGCCACAAAGAAGGGGAGCCAGGCCAATGTTGAGTATGCAGTAAAACTTCCGGGTCAGGATATTCATAATGAGATCTGGATGCCCATAGATTCCAAGTTCCCGATAGAAAACTATCACAGACTTTTGGATGCATACGAAACGGGGGATAAACCTGCAATTGAAACAGCCCAGAAGATTCTTACCAAAACTGTTGAGAGTTTTGCAAAGGATATTCACAATAAGTATATCGATCCTCCCCATACAACTGATTTTGCAATTATGTTTCTCCCTGTGGAGAGTCTCTATGGGGAGATTTTACGTCATCCCGGACTCTTTGAAACTCTACAGAAGAAGTATAAAATTACAATTACCGGTCCTACAACTCTTTCCGCTTTGCTGAACAGTCTCCAGATGGGTTTCCGGACCCTGGCGGTACAGAAGAAGAGCAGTGAGGTGTGGAAGGTTCTGGAAGCGGTAAAAACCGAGTTCGGGAAATTTGAGGAACAGCTGGATACTGTTTACAGTCATCTTAACAAGGCAAGTAATTCTCTGGGTCTATTAAAGACGACAAGAACCAATGTTATGCTTCGTAAATTAAAGGATGTTGGAACTCTTACTGGTAATGATTCAAAATCAGTTCTTGAGATTGACACTCCTGAAGATGACCCCCTGAAAGAGATGCTGTAACATTATTGCTTTTTCTATTGATGAGAAGCTCCACAGAGACAGGTTGAAGCAGATTGGTCTGGGATCGGTGTCTGTTTAAAAAAGCTATTTAACATCCATATATTTAACAGGAAGAAGTCTGTGGCCTATCATATCAACTGCAGCCCCGCACTGTTCCAGTGTTATATATCCCAGGAGTGGTTCGTACTCCCCATTGTCAGGTTCCATATCCAGAAAAAGAATTTCATTATAAATTGACCGGAAACCCTCAATTTTTATTTTCACAGGGCCGCAGATCAATCCTTTTACAATAGATTGTGTTGCAGTCTGAAGTTCTATGGTTTCTTCGGTGCTGAAAGTCCCAAAACGGCTTTTCCATGCTGACGGCAGGGTAATATAGCTGGCACCTGTATCCACCAGAGCATCTATCTTTACTTTTTTATCCGGTTCAAAAATGTTTTGAATATCTATTGTGACAACAATTCTTCCCATGTAATCCACCTCGTTATCCATTACACTATAGCATAATAATGATATGTATAAAGGCAAAAGAATCGAATTCTCACTCGCTTCTCTTGATTAAGCGTTAGTTTCTTTTAAAAAAAAACTACCCTATAAATTCATTCCCAACCTTTCTGGCTCTCTCTGCCTTATCAAGATCAATACCAAGTTCAATACCTGTTTCCACAAGGATATTCCACCCTGCGGCAAGTTCAATATAGTTTTGAAAATAGCCTGCTTCGGGAATCTTAATTGTTGGAAATATAGTTTCCTTTGAAGATATTGCAATAATATTCAGTCCGACACCATCAATAAGGCATTCTTTAAACTTTTCCTCTTCATCTTCGAAGGGATTGATAATTATTACAACATCATTTTTATCCATTACCTCTTCTATTCCATGTACTCCGTAGGTACCTTCCAGAAAATCTGATTTTTTATGGGTTATCTCATTTGTTTTAAGGGTAAGTTCCTCTGCGACACCGTCGTTTCTCCCTGCAAAATAGATTGTCCCAGCATTGGCAATAAGATTGATAAGATACTGATCTATTGTTAATTCCAGTGCCTCTCTTACTGCTTTTCCAGCTTTGTCTAAACCTTCAATCTCATTTCCCTGATAGGATGAAAAAAGAGCATCATAAAAAAGAGACTGCTCCACAACACTTTTGGTTGCTGCCACTGCATTTTCTTTTCCGCAGGTCAGTACCTTTGTTTTTGTGGCGAGTTTTTCCAGAGGGGTGTTTTTATTTGCGCAAATACCATAAATTTTATCATTACCCTGTTTTTTCAGGGAGGAGAAGAGTTGGATAAGTTCCTTTGTTTTTCCTGAATTTGATGCACCGAAAACGACAGAGTTTTTTAAATTGTATTCCAGAGCCTGAGTTCCCCCGTCTGTGTAGACAGCAAGATCTGTTCCCTCTTTCTGAAGATTGTAGAGAGCTCGTTTGGCTGGAAGGATTCTGCTGCTCCCCTCTCCTGTTAAAAAAATATTATCATTTTCTGATAGAGCTTTAACAAATTCTGAAACTGCGTTTGTATCATAACTTGATATAACGCCAGCAGTTTCCAGCATCTCTTTGCATAGTGAAAATTTTGAATATTTTTCATAGTTAAGATTCATTTTTTATCTCCTTTGCTTGCATAGCCGAGCAGGGACGAAGTCCCGACAGGCTGAATCCTTTTAATTTTTCCTGAATTAATGGCTCCGGATAAAAACCTGCCCCTTTATTTTGCCAGTATGCTTCTGCATATTTTACCCCGGCCATTTTCCCTGTTTTTAGATCTGTTTCTCTCATGTCACCAAAAAAATCTGTAATGTTGAACATCAGTTCCATTACAGCTTTCTGGGATTCATGACATCCAAGCATCTCCTTTTTTATATTGAATTTTGTTGTCACATCTATAAAAAAATCAGGATCAGGAATTTTGCCTCCCATATTGTTACGGAATCCAAAGGGTGCAGAGTAGTAGAGGAGAGGGGTAAGGTCTGTTGGTTTCTCCTTCGAAGGGATGTTTGGGAGGGTGGAAACAATAGCTGCTGCTTCCACAATGGTTGAAGTTGCTCTGTGATCGGGATGGTAATCAAAGGGGAGGTGAGTAATAATTATACCTGCATTAACCCTTCTTATTAGTGAAGTTACTTTAATTCTGATTTCAGAATTATCAAACAGGTATCCGTCTCTTTCGTCAAGGCAGTAGTACTCTGCATCAAGAATTTCTGCAGCCCTGGAAGCTTCTTTTTTTCTGGTTGCAGCTGTTCTTTTTTCATCTTCGGCAACGCCTCCCATTCCTCCGTTGGTCATGGTTGCAATAACAATTTTAAATCCTCTTTCTCTGAGCAGTGACAGGGTTCCTGAACAAAAGATCTCAGTATCATCCGGATGTGCCTGAATTGTAAGGACTGTTTTATTAAATTCTTTCATAAACTTTTCTCCATAAGAGTTGTATCAAGTTCAATATAATTTGGAATATTACCAATTAGGGGTTTCATATAAGTAATAAAATTATCGGTCACAAAATTGCCTCTTCCATTTATAAAATCATCGGGCATTTCCTTTGATCTTATTGCTACGTTGGAAAGTTTCGTTTTGCCGAATTCGGCTCTGTAGGGATCTTCAGAAACTCTCTCGATTGTAATCATATATCCGCTTTCCCCGGAAAGTGCCAAATTTACTGCTGCTTTTCCACATAAATATGCTTCTTCAAGGTCTTCAGGAACAGCCCTGTCTATGGCACACATATTGAGGGATTCTGTTATTTGAAATTCACCACGGTATTCTGTGGCTTCTTTAAGTATTTTATGAACATTAAGTCCGACACTGGCTCCTCCCATAGCTCCGAATTCCCTGTTGTTAAAGGAGTCTTTTTCCTCTGCTGCACTTACAGGGGTACCATCGGGGTAGAGGATCCCTTCACTTACTACAATGGACACCCAGCCGTACTTATCTATACACTTTTTGGCATCAAAAATAAATTCTTCTTTGTTAAAAGGACGTTCCGGACAGTAGATTAGATGGGGCGCATCAGATTCTTTTTTCTTTGCCAGAGCTGTTGCAGCTGCAAGCCATCCTGCATCTCTCCCTATGGTCTGGTATATGACAAATTTATCAACCTTCTGCATATCCCTGGCTAGAACTCCGGATTGTGCAACACTTAGCATGTTATATCTTGCTGCAGATGGAAACCCAGGGGTGTGGTCTGTCCCAAAAAGATCATTATCCACAGTTTTGGGTATCCCGATTCCCTTTAGATCATAATCCTGGTTTTTACAGTATTTCTCCACTCTATAGATGGTGTCCATGGTATCATTTCCACCTATCAGGAAAAAATAACGAATATCATATTTTTTTATGAGATCCAGTATCTTGGGCAGATCCTCTTCCTGTAATTTATATCTGGATGAACCAAGAGCAGAAGAGGGTGTAGTTTTCAGACCTTTAAGTACTACCTGTTTTTGCTTTCCAAGGTTGATAAGTTTTTCTTCCATAAATCCTTCAATACCGTAGTTCATCCCGTAGATACTCAGTATATTCTCAGATTCAAGTGCTTCGTCTATAATTCCTGCAAGTGAGGAATTTATTACAGAGGTGGGACCCCCTGATTGTCCAATAAGGATATTCCCTTTCATTTTAAAAATCTCCATGATATAAAGTAAAAAATCATAAAACTTATTTAAAACTAGATTAGTTAGAAGAATTAGTCAATAAAGTAAGTTGAAATATACGGATATTACCTGGTATTTTCATGAAATAGATATTTATGATAGAGTGGTAAAGTATTCAGGGAGGTTTCATGCTTGCAGATTATGGTAGTATACAGAAAGAGCGGATGGCTGATATTCTTAATACAATTCTTGATTATAAAGAGATTACCCGGGGGGAACTTTCCGATATTCTCAATCTCAGTCCCTCTTCCATTGTAAAGTATATTAATAAATTAATTGAACTGGGTCTTGTCAGGGAGAGTGGGCAGAATAAATCTACCGGAGGGCGGAAATCCATATTTCTTGAGTTTGATCCAGAGGTCGGAGTAAACATTTCTTTTGTATTTAATCTTTCCAATATTCATGGAGCTCTGGTAAACCCTGCGGGAGATATAGTTTATGAGATATTTGTTTCGGTAACAAAAGGGATTTTCAGGGAAGATCTATTAAACAGTATGTATGACATTATCGAGAATCTTCGGGTAAGAGCGGTAGGAATAGGTAAAAGAATATTTGGAATAGGCCTTGGAATGGGAGATTCCATGGATATGGAGAATGGAATTTCCCATGAATATCTTCTTGCAAGGGAGTGGATTGATGTTCCTTTAAAAAAACTTGTAGAAACCAAGTTCAATATTCCATTTTTTCTTATTAATGATATAGATGCTGCTGCACTGGGTGAGAAATTTTATGGCAGGGGAATTAAGATTGAAAACTTTGTTTCCATTTGGTTGTCTGAGACAGTTGGAATGGGGATGATCCTGAATAACAGAATCTATTTCGGTAAAAATGGGTCTGTCGGAGAACTGGGACATACAAATGTAATACCGGACGGGGCTTTGTGTACATGCGGAAACAGGGGTTGTCTGGAAACTGTGGCTACGGAGAATTATATTCTTGAAAAGTGCAGAGAGGGGATAGCAGGCGGAGTTTACAGCGAAATAGCAGATTTGTATGGGGATAATATTTCGGAATTAAAAATTGAGAATGTTGTAAGAGCCTCCGCTAAAGGGGACAGATTTGTCCGGAATATTTTTCTTGAAGTAGCCTCTTATATAGGGTTAAAACTGATTGATATAGCAAATATCCTGAATCCTGAGAAAATAATTTTACGGGGATCCATTATTGACGGTAACTATTTTTTATTTACTAATATTGAGCGGATAGTAAAGACAGGAACCCTTTCCGTTATTTCAGATTCAATCATAATTGAGTACAGTGACGATAGATCTGATATGAGGGTTCCGGGAGTAAGTTCCTATATTCTAATGAACTATTTTAGGAAATAGTTCTTGTTCTCCGGCTGTTTTGCTTCTTTTATTGACAAATCATGTTTGGTTGTGTACATTTAGATGTGCACAAGAGGGGGCATGGTGATGAAGACCTTACTATTTACAGAGTTTCGTAAAAATGCTTCAGATTTTATTTCTCAGGTAGAGCATGGGGAAACATTGGTTCTTTTACGTCGTGGTAAACCGGTTGCTGAGGTTATTCCTTATTCGGATGATTTGAAAAAAATACCTTCATGGAAGAAACAGGGAATTCGATTTAAAATTAATGGAAGCAATCTAAGTTCTGCCATATTGGATGAAAGGAATGAAGGGTAATGAAAGTTGCAGTTGATTCTTCCGCATTTGTAAAAAGATACATAGAAGAAGTTGGTAGTGATAAACTTGCAGAGATACTTCCTAATGCCTCGGAGTTAGGACTTTATATAATTTTAGTTCCGGAAGTTACTTCCGGTTTGAACAGGCGATTGAGAGAGCATCTCGTAGATAATAGAAACTACAATGAGATAAAAACTCAATTACTTGATGATATATCTGATGCAACTATTCTTCAAATAACTCCTGGGGTTGTATCCCTTTCGGTTAAGCTCCTGGAGAAAAATGTATTACGAGCTATGGATTCATTGCATATTGCATGTGCCTTGGAATGGAAAGCCGATCTTTTTATTACTTCAGATAAAAGGCAGTTGGATGCAGCTATAAATTCAGGACTTCAGTGTGAGTTCATTGGTTATTGATTCTGAAAAAAAGTATCTTATATCAGATTAATTGCTACACTTGCACAATACTCTTCCCCCGGTTCCAGAACTAATACTTTATCAGCATTAAAAGAATTGGGTTTTGAAGTTATTGGTTCAATAGCTATTGATTTCCTGTCCGGAGGTACAAACAGCTGTGTATAGTCAAAATTTTTCTGTTCAATTTTTACACTGTAGTCTTTGTTTATAAGAATAGAAATCCCATTTTCCGGAGCTTTAAATGTATGATCAAGAAAAAAATCTGTAAAAGAAGCCCCTCTTGTAAAATCAAATTTGCTGCCTGTTAATAGAACACCATCTCCAATTGCAAGAAAGTTTTCATCAATTTCAAAATAGTATGGATATACAGCTTGTAAAGTTGATGATGGATCGGTTTTAAAGTAAGAATGCCAGCCTAAAGCAAAGGGAGTCGGTATATTCCCTTCATTTATTACAATAAAAGAGATAGTAACTCCTTTATTTTGGAGTTTAATTTCTGTTTTTAGAGATATATCAAAGGGGTATCCCTGAATTTGGTCTCTGCCGGTACGCCAAAACATAACTATACTATTCTCTGTTTGTTCGAGTACTTCCACCTCTTTATTATATATAAAACCATGTATTGCACTCTTGTCTTCAGGGCTGTTTATAAAAAGCTGATATTTTCTACCTTTAAAATAATAGATTCCGTCAGGGATCCGGTCATTAAAGGGAAAGAGAAATCTTCCCTTAAAAAGAGGGTTGTTCAGTAGGTCATTTTCACTGTCATTATCCAGGATCTGAAAGAGATCTTTTCCTAGCTTAATGGAGGAAACAGTGCCGCCCAGTTCCGGACATATTTTGATGCTTTCATTGGTTTTAGAATTTATCAGTTTTATAAATCTAATATCTTTTTTATTCCCAGTCATATAGTAGTTATATTATCTCAGGTTAAAATAAATTCCTACTACATGAAATTACAACGAATTATTCTTCCTTGACATCTGCTCTTTACCTGCTCTATGCTGTGTCAAGGTGAAGAGTATAAATCTTAAAATATCAACAAAAATTATAGTTCTCTTTTTTATGATAATTCTTCTTCACATGATTGTTTCACTTATATCTCTCACTTTTATAATTTCAGAAACCAACAATGCCTCTCAGGAAAACCAGATGTTAAAGACGATTGATGGTATTTCCAGTTATCTAAAGAAGATTGTTGTGGATCTGGATCTTAAGGTAAGACTCCTTGCCGGTCAGAAGAAAGTCATTGAGTATACCGAGTCCGGGCTTAACAGTCTCCTTAACAGAGAACTGGTAATTTACTGGCAGTCTTTAAATATTGACTACATATCTGTCTATAAGGGAGATATTTCAAATCTTCCTAATTTTACCCTGGATACCGATAACATTTCCATTATCAGGGATGATATATCCAATCTTGTAAATATAGGTTCGAATATTCCTCAGAATATACTTTTTATCAATAACCTTATTTCAGCTTTGGAGGGGAATACATCCAGTTTTATCACAGATACTGATAATGCTGTCATGCTGGTTGTCGTTTCTCCTATCAAACGGAGCAATCACATTATTGCAGCTTTAGCAATTGGAATACTTCTGGATGAAAAGTTTATTTTGTTTCTGGAGAAATTTTTTAATACCCAGATAGTTTTTACCGCAAATGAAATGAAAATAAGCAGCAGTAATATCAGCCCTCAGATGATGGATGCCGTTATTGGGGAGGCCTCTCCTTCTAACTATTCTGGTAAGATTTTTACCAGTAAGAACTATATTATCGGGCATATTCCTACTTCAATTATAGGGCTGAACGGGGGATACTTTTATTCAATTTATGATACTGCAGATTTAAAAAAACAGATAAAGCAGTACAATATTATTTCAATAATTATATCTATCCTTACACTCTCTGCCGCAATGTTTGCAGGTATGACATTTTATCGAAGTACTTTTGTCCAGCCTTTTCAGTCTCTCATAGAGGGTATCAATAAAATTTCTGCAGATAATATCTATCCACCTTTCAAATCTCCTGGAAATGATGAATTTGGGGAGGTAGCAGAGACCTTTAACAATATGTGTCTGGATCTGCAGATCAGAAAGAGAGAGATAGAAAGACTCTCACTCTACAATTCTCTCATTCTGGAGAATATGAAGTCCGGAATTTTAACAATAAATTTAAAGGGTGAGGTTATAACTGTTAATCCGGCTGCCTGCAGGATAATTAAAGAACTTGAAAAAGTTAGGGATGGTTATTCGACCCTTACCGGGCTTCCCTCTTCATTCACGGCTCTGATAAGCTCTGTACTATCGGACAGGAAGCATGTGACTAGTGTTGAACTCAGTGTGAAAACAGGTGGGGTAGATAAAGAGATATCTATAAGCAGTTCAAAACTTAAATCTGAAGGGGGATCAGAAATTGGGATTATTACAGTTTTTGAAGATATTACAAAAATCCGAAATCTGGAAGACAAGCTGGTTGTATCCTCCAGGCTTGCAGCTCTTGGGGAGATGGCAGCAGGTGTTGCACATCAGATACGAAACCCATTGGCAGTAATGAAGGTTTCCATGGAGATGCTAAGGGAAGATCTTGCATATCCTGAAGATGATACTGAAGCAGGGGATTTAACTGGTTTTATTCTTAACGAAATTGATACTCTGGATTCTGTAGTAAATAATTTTCTTGCATTTGCACGGCCTAATATTGGTAATAAAAGTCCGGAAGAGATTGGGGATCTTATTGATTTCTCTGTACGTTCCATTCCTCTGGATAAATATGAAGGGATAAGCCTTGTCAGAGAAGTATCTTCAGGGATAGGAACATATTTATTTGATAGGAATCTCATTGTTCAGGCATTTACAAATATAATTGTTAATGCTTTTCAGTGTTCAGAAAAAGGTGATACTATAGTTATCCGTGCCTGGCAGAATAATTCCAGTCTGAATATTGAGTTTGAAGATGAAGGCTCGGGAATGAATGAAGAGATAATTTCTAAAATATACAACCCTTTTTTTACCACTAAGGAAAGTGGTACAGGCCTGGGTCTGTCAATTGTACATAGAATAATTGAAGATCATAGTGGGTCAATTCTTGTGGAATCCGAAGAGGGTAAGGGTACATTATTTAAGGTTGTTTTTCAGGTGGAATCATGAAAAGAATGCTTATTGTAGACGATGAAGTTAATATGCAGAAAGTTCTGAGTATACTGTTCAGAAGAGAAGGTTATGAGGTTCTAACGGCTTCAAATGGCGCTGAGGCTCTGAAAATCCTTAGAAAAGAGAGTTCTATAGATCTTTTGCTAAGTGATCTTAAAATGCCTGTTATGGATGGTATTGAACTCCTGAAACAGCTTAAATCTTCAAAAATACGAATACCTGTAATACTAATTACAGCCTACGGTTCAATTACTGAAGCTGTGGATGCCATGAAACTCGGGGCAGTGGATTTTATCACAAAACCCTTCAATAAGGAAGATTTGAAAAATATTGTTCATCGTACTGTCTGGGGGAATAAGGGAATAAAGTCAGGCAGGGCTGAAAATACACGGAATGATGAAGGAGTTATCTATTCAAGCAGTTCCATGGCAAAAATATTGGAGACTGTGCGTAAAATTGCTCCCAGTAATTTATCGATTCTACTGACAGGGGAGAGCGGTACAGGAAAGGGTATCATTGCCCAGGCCATTCATAACTATGCTTTCCCGGGAACCGGCAGCAGGTCTCCCTTTGTCAGTATTAATTGCCCTGCACTTCCAGATACCCTTCTGGAAAGCGAACTCTTTGGTTATAGAAAAGGTGCATTTACAGGAGCCGAGAACGACTTTACAGGGAAAATAAGCATGGCCAACGGGGGAACCCTTTTCCTCGATGAAATTGGAGAATTATCTCTTAACGTACAATCAAAATTATTAAAACTTCTGGAGGAGGGAGTCTACTCCCCTTTAGGCTCAACTGTTGAATATAAGGCTGATATCCGAATTATCAGTGCCACGAATCAGTCAATACCTGATATGATAACAGAAAAGAGGTTCAGAGAGGATCTTTACTACCGTATAAACTCCGTAATTCTGGAAATACCTCCTCTAAGGGATAGAAAAGAAGATATTAAACCATTGACTGTTTTTTTTATCAGGCGGTTTTCGTCTGAGAACAGAAAAAAAATCGATACCATATCCAAAGACGGAATTGATCTCCTATCCTGTCAGACCTGGCCTGGAAATATCAGGGAATTAAGAAATACAGTTCACAGGGCTGTTGTTTTATCCGGCTCAAATGAACTATCTGTTGAGGATTTTCCGGATTTTGTTAATTCACCTTGGAAACTAACAGCTCTTCATTCTGACTCTCTGGCGGGGAAGGAGAGAGAACTGATTCTTAATACTCTTAATAAAAACAGCTGGAATATTTCTGCATCTGCCAGAGTTCTGGATATGTCCAGGGGATCTCTAAGGCATCGGATCACTAAATATAATCTTCATCCTGGCTAAACTTAGCCATCCATTAGCCAATGTTAGCCGTTTTTTTTAGCAGCCTTTCTTTTTTTTACTGCCAGATCCAATTTAAGGTATTCTAAAGCCTTTTTATCCTTGGCACAGAATTTGCTGTATATATTCAAAATAAATTTTGGAGGATGCGATGATAAAACGAATTAGTGTATTGCTTGTGGTGTTGCTTGTTTTTGGTACATTTACATTGAGTGCCGGTGGGAATAAGGAAGCAGCAGCAGATGGAAAGGTTCAGATTACCTTTACAAGCTGGCGAACAGAGGATATTGAGAGAATGAACAGAATAAATGCTGTTTTTATGGAAAAAAATCCTAATATCGAAGTACTGTTCCAGCCAATCAACGATAATGAGTATGATGCTCAGATGAGAGCCGGCCTTGAAACTGGAACAGGTGCAGATATTATCTTCTTAAGATCCTACGATACAGGCCGGATTGTATATGACGGCGGATCAATCTATGAACTGAACAAAGATTTACCGAATCTTGAAGGTTTTCCCTCTGCTGCAGTTAAGGCATGGTCTACAGAAGACGGAAAAATTTATGCTGTTCCATCTGTCGGGGTAACTCACGGTGTTTACTATCATAAGGATATTTTTGACAAGTACGGTCTTAAAGAACCCGAAACCTGGGATGAGTTTATTGCTGTTGCTCAGACTCTAAAAGATAATGGTGAAGTTGTTTTTGCCCAGGGTGCTCTTGATGACTGGACTTCCTATGAAGTTGTATTCAGTGGCCTGGGTCCCAACTTTTACGGTGGAGAAGAATCAAGACAGAAACTTATTACAGGCGAAATGAAACTTACAGATAAACCTTTTCTGGATGCATTCAGGGCAGTTGATCAGCTTCAGCAGTTTTTCCCAAAGGGATATGAGGCTCTTGACTATGTAAGTATGCAGACAATGTTCGGTACCGGTCAGGCTGCAATGTTTATGGGCGGCTCCTGGGAACTAGGTATTCTTGAAGATCTTGGTTCAACAGATCTGGGCTGGTTTGCTCCTCCTGTAAAGGAAAAGGGAGATACTCTGCAGTACTGTTTCCATGTAGATGCTGGTATTGCTCTGAATAAGAATTCTGAACATCTTCCCGAAGCTCTTGAATATATTAAATGGGTAAGTTCTCCTGAATATGCTCAGCTGCTTATGAATGAACTTCCTGGGTTTTTCTCCTACACTCCTGGTGATTATCCGCTTACGAATGCCATTGCGAAAGAGATGATTGGTGCTGCCAGCGATGCGGTTCTTACTGTAAGAACTGTATGGGAAAAAATGTCTGCACAGTCTCCCAGTGGTAATGCCCTTATGGGTGAAGCTCTTCAAAAGATGTGGAAAGATGAGTTTACTCCCGAAGAAGCAGCCTCATTTGTACAGGATGGACTTGCTACCTGGTACAAACCTTTTATGAAATAGATCACTTTTTTAGTGTATAGAGCTTCTTGCAAAACTATTGCTTTTCAAGAAGCTCTACAGTTTTAAAATTTCTGCCTGGAATCTTTCTGTTCCAGGCAGCTTTGTAGATATAAACAGGAGTTGTCATGACTGGAAACAAGGCCGGAAAAGTGAAACCCTTTATGGTTTTCTTTCTTTTACCGTCAATTTTGATATATACAGGGTTTTTACTATTGCCCATTCTGGATTCCATGCGTCTTAGTTTTTATTCAGGAAGTGGTCTTATTCCGGATAAATTTGTAGGTTTTGATAATTATGTAAAACTGTTTACCAGGTTTCCATTTAAAAATAGAATGCTGAATGCCTTTTCGAATAATATAAAATTCTTTTTTATTGTAACTTTAATCCAGAATATTTTTGGGTTTTTTATTGCATTTTTTGTTACAAGAAAGATTATTGGAAAGGGCTTTTTTAGAAAGATCAGCTTCCTCCCTACAACCTTGTCCGTTTTAGTTGTTGGTTTTCTTTTTAAGCTTATACTTAATCCTGTATGGGGTATTTTTGATAAGATGCTTGCTGCAGTCGGTCTTGATGAATTAATTCGTCCATGGCTGGGTGATCCATTAACAGCTCTGCCTGTTCTTGCCATAGTTGTCAGCTGGCAATTTATGGGAGAGTCTGTCCTATTCTATACTGCAGGTATCGACGCCATTCCGGAAGAAGTCACGGAAGCTGCACTTATAGATGGAGCGACTCCTCTTCAGGAATTGTGGTATATAATACTTCCTTCGATTCTGCCTATAATAGGTATTGTTACAATCCTGATCTTTATTGGAGATTTTACCCAGTTTGATATTGTCTATGCAATGTCCACAACTATGGCAAATCCAGCTTACGGTACAGATCTGTTCGGATCCCTCTTCTACAGGACAGCTTTTTCGACTCCGGTACGGGGCGGCTGGGGCATGGGTATGGGAGCCGCAGTATCTACTGTAATGTTTGTTATTGTATTTACGGGTGTCATGGTCTGGCTTTACTTCTTTAAGCTTAAGGAGAAGAAAAATGACTAAACATATTTTTAAACGCCGATTTACCAATACAATTCTCTTTGCTTTTCTCTCTCTGTATGCTGTATCTATTCTTTATCCGATAATATTGATGTTTCTAACATCTTTTAAAACAACCAGAGAGATTTTTACAAACCCCTTTGGTCTTCCTGCTTCCTTTGAGTTTACGAGTTATATAAAACTCCTGACTGTTTCCAACTATCTTACATACTTTAGAAACAGTATTTTTGTAACAATAATTTCTCTGGGAACCATAATTGTAATTACTTCAACCGCATCTTTTGTCCTTGCCAAGTATAATTTTAAGTGGAAGAATTTCCTGTATCTGTTCTTTGTTGCAGGGATGATAATCCCCATAAGACTGGGGACTATAAGTATTCTTAAACTGATGATCGGGATGCATGCAAATGATACCTTGTTTTCTGTAATTATAGTAGGGATTGCTGTTGGTATCCCTTTTGGAATTTTTATACTTACAGATTTTATAAAGATGATTCCTGAAGAGCTGAGTGCTGCGGCCAGAATAGACGGATGCAGCGAGCCTGCTATCTTCAGGATTGTAGTTATACCTCTTCTGAGACCTGCTCTGGCGGCTGTGGCAATAATTAATTATATTCCAATATGGAACGACTTTTGGTTTCCCCTGGTTTTTCTTAAATCAGACAGTGTAAAAACAGTACCTTTGGCTACGGCTCTTCTGTTCGGGCAGTATCAGACAAACTATGCCCTTGTTTTTGCTGTCCTTTCTATGGCATCAATTCCTGTAATGCTTTTTTATATTATTTTTTCCAAGTATTTTGTACAGGGTCTCTCTTCAGGAGCATTAAAGGGATAATAAAATGACTTTTCCCAAAATTAATAGAGAACCTGATTTTAACCGTTTATTAAAGGTATTAAAGAGGGAACTGACTGATGTTCCTGTTCTCTTCGAATATTTTATGAATAGTACGGTATATAACATACTTACTGTAGATGAAGAGCTTCCCTCAGAAGAGATTCTTAGGGATCGTGTGAAAACTACATTGGCCTTTAAAAATGCCGGATATGATTATGCTGTCTTTGAACCTCCTGCTGAATTTGCTTTCTATTTCAGAGAGGAAAAAGATAGTGCATCGGTTTCACTTAACGACGGAGCTGGTATAATATCACGGGAAACTTTTAATCGGTATTCCTGGCCGGATCCAAAAAAGATAGATTTGTCTATTCTGGATAGAATGAAGCCTTTCATTCCTGAAGGGATGAAGCTTGTTGCATCCGCTCCTGATGGTGTGGAAGAAACTGTTATTGAACTTGTAGGATATGAGAATCTTTGTTATATGATTGTTGATGAACCGGATCTGGTTGGAAATATATTTGATGCAGTAGGTCAGAGATTACTGGACTATTATACCAGAATTGCAGAATACGACATTGTTGGCGCATGTATAAACAATGATGACTGGGGATTTAATACCCAAACCCTTATTTCTCATGACGATATGGAAAGATGGCTTTTCCCATGGCATAAAAAGATAAATGATATAATACATGCTGCGGGTAAACCTGTAATACTTCATTCCTGCGGAAATATTTACCCTCTGATGGATCGTGTTATAGATTACCTTAATGTTGATGGTAAGCATTCATTTGAGGATTCAATTATGCCTGTGGAAGATGCATGGGATAAATACCATGACAGGATTTCGATATTAGGTGGTATTGATGTGGATTTTGTCATTCGAAATACACCGGAAGATGTTTATAACAGAAGTAAGGCAATGCTGGAAAGAACAAGTCTGGGGGGAGGTTATGCTCTAGGAACGGGGAATTCTGTTCCGGAATATGTACCGCCTGAGAATTACTTCGCCATGATCAGGGCTGCTTTTGAATAGTTTGTTTCAGATTTTAAGAAAAAATCTTGCAATTTCAAAATATATTGATAGTCCTGCAACATCGATATGGATAGTATTATATTGTAAGGCTGTAATAAACCCGATATAAATGAGGGAAAAATAAAAAATTCCGATAATTACAAGAAATAAAAAAAAATTACTTGATTTTAATATTAAGTTCATTACAATAGGTATATAAGGAAATTCAGGAGGATTTGCATGGATAAGCAACAAGAACAAATTATCGACGATGCCTGGAGCAGAGAATCGATAATGGAGGTGGAAATCTCTATCATTGAGAGGATGATTGGCTGTCGTACAGTCGAAGCAGTTGAAGCTTCAATTAGCTACGCACAATTCCTCAGATTGTCCGGTTTAACTAATGATAATTATCCGCTATTTTTAAGATTACTTGAAGTTGAGAACCATTGGGTTATTGATTCTTTGGTAGGTATCAAAGATCCATTTCTTTATCTAAGTTCAATTCATCCAAATAATTATATTATTCTAAGCAGTTATAGACTTCTTACAGCTTGGCATCCAGGTGGTATTTACCCAAAAACTCTGGCAATTATTTTAGGTGTATTACAAGCTTCTTTCAGTTCACCAAAAGATGGTTTCAAAATTTACAATGTTAGTATTAACGATGTTAATAATCTTGGAAAACATCTAAATAAGGAATTGGGTCAGGATGATCCCAATAATCGTTGTATTTTAGATATTCTGGATAGGCTGGGTTCATTAGCTGGTACTTCAAGTGATTCAAATATTGAACAGATGGCAAGACAGTCTAACAGTATAAGAACGTTTTTCTTTGATAAGAGAAAAAAAATGGAGGATATCATACCTCAGGTACTGCTTGTTAAATCTGATTATATTGCAAAAGAGATAGCCCCAGACAAAGTTTACGTAGATTAAGCAGATTGAGGAGTTAGAAAAATGAAAGAACTTTTTGAAAAAAAACAGAGTTGGTCTCAGGAAGATATAGCCATTATTGAATATGGTTTATTAAAAGGATTAATGGGAGTTAGAACTACTGAAGCTGTAGAATCAGCTGTAACATATGGAAAATATCTAAATAGTCTGGGAATTACTAATAGTAACTATCCTATATTTTTAAAAGTATTGGGTGTAAGGAATCATCATGTAATTGATGGACTTCTAGGAACAAGAGATCCCTTTCTTTTTATGAGTTCCATTCAGCCTAATTATTTTATAGTAGCTACATGTTTTAGCTTTTTGGCTAAGTATCATCCGGCAGAGATTTATTCAAAAACATTAGGAATAATTCTTGGTGTTTTTCAAGCTGCATTTAATACCCCCCTGGATGGTTATAAGCTTTATCCGCCAACAATTGCAGATGTAAATAGTCTTGGTAAGCACCTTATTGAAGAAAAAGGTCAGGATGATCTTTTAAATAGAAGTATTCTCGATGTTTTGGATAAACTAAGTGAGCTGGAAGGTCAGCACATAGATGAAGATATGGAAGATCTTGCTGTACATGCACATAATATAAGGAACAATTTCTTCGATTCAACAAAAAGACTTGTAGATGTAATTCCAAATGTTATTCTGAAATCAGAACCAAATTTAGATCCGGAAATTGATCCAAGAGAATTAAAAACACTTAGTGAAGCTGAAACATCAGGGACAAAATCTAAACCTAAGACACCTCCTAAGGGTAAGGCTTCAGAATCTGAAGAAACAGAGTAAAAAAACTTTCTGATAAATAACGTACCTGTCTTATACTGACGGTACGTTATTTTTACTACTGATCAAGGAGATTTATCATGCAGAGATGGGAAGAGAGGGGTTGGAGGGAAGAGGATCTTGATAAGCTCGAACTTGCTTTTCTAAAAGATATTTTTAAAATAGAACAAGGTGAAGGTGTTAGTGCTACAATAAGCTATGCTAAGTTTTTAAACTTTATAGGTGCAAATTCTGATAATTACCCCATCTTTTTAAAGATAATAAGTATGAGAAACCATTGGGTCGTTGATGCTCTTATAGGTGATAATGATCCCGCTACTTTTTTTAGTCATGTTCAAATGAATTATTTTATTATAAAAGAATGCTTTGAAGCTTTTAAAGTTGCACCCAGGGGAGGAATTTATCCCAAAAGTCTTGAAGTGTTTTTAGGGATGCTTGAGGTTACATACAGGAATCAACTAGAAGGTTATAGAGTGTATCCATTAACTATTACAGATGTAAACAATTTGGGAAAACATCTCAATGAGGAAAAAGATCAAAAAGATTCATTAAATATGATTATACTTACAATTCTGGATAAAATTGCTTCTTTAATTGATCCTGGAAGAGAAGAGGAAGATAAGGATATTATTGCTGTTGCTACCCAGGCTAATAATATTAGAGGGAAATTTCTTGACTTTACAAAAAGTCTTAGAGAAGCTATTCCTGATTTACTTCTTGAAACTTCAGATTATGCCACAAATGAAATTAAACCTGCATCATAATAATATATAGGAAATATAAATAAACCTGTTTTTTTTATTGGAGCTAAAGTCACCAACTTTGGAGGTGGCTTTAGATTGCGGGTTTATTTATTTAACAATCCATACAATTTAGATTTTAAATATAATACTATTTTTTTAAATAAGGATATATTCTTTAGTGTTCTTTCTGTTTTATTTTCTAAATCGATACTATTGGGATCAGAAGCAGTATTTAGAGATTTAATTAATTCATTATTAATTTCTTTGCTTTTTTTTGGCATAATAGAGTCAATTTTTGCAAGTTTAATAAGTATATCTGTAGAATCTGTTTTTGTGTAATGGTCATCCAGTTGCTTTAATTTATTATCCAAAATATTCTCGAGTTCTTTAGTAAAATATTTATCAGGTAGATCGTGTTCTTTATTATTGAATTTAGTTATTATTTCATAATTTTTGTAATATTCTCTATTTTGTAAATAGTTCTTAAAGATTGTAAGAGTCTTTTGTAAAGTACTATCTGTACTAATTATTTCAATATTACTAATATTTTTGTCATAGTCCGGAAAAGTGACATTTTTTTCTTGATTTTCAGAAGCAATAGAATTATTAATATTAGAGATTGTTGATTCTATTGGTTTATTCTCATTAGCTAATTTCCTGTAATGGTTTTCTATTTCAATTAGTATTTGTGCAGTTTTTCTATTATTCGTTAAAGATCTGTCCTGGAAACTTAATATCTTACTTTCTTCAGAATTATTTACAATTTCATCCACTGTATCTGTTTTATTTACAGTTTGAGGTAGATAAAACTCATTATTCAAATCTGAAATATGTTTGCTTGTGTCTTTTCTTTTTCTCCTTCTGGAAAAAAATGATATTATGGAAGGAAGTGTATGCAGTAAGCGGAAATGTATTTTAGATCCAATATTATTTTTTTGTATAATTGATTCTTTTTTGTCTACTTCGGGTAGAATTATTGGTTCAAGCACAGCTTCTTCCTTCCAGTTATTATATTCAGGTATATCAAAGCTAGCCTGATCTGTGTAGGTGGAGTTAAAATTCTTATCAAATACATTTTTAGGTTTATTATTTCCGATAAAAAATAATTCAAATAATGCTGTAACATCATCTATTGTTTTAAACGATTCGGGATTATCAATTAACATGTTTATATTTTTCGTAATAATATTTTTATCACTCACATTATTAAAATTACATAATGAGGAAATTTTAATTAAAATCTTTCCAAAGGCGTAAATATCGTCAGATAAATTCTTTACGAGATTAGTTTCAAAAGATATATTATTGCTTTTGGAATAAAAATTCCTATAATTTATAATTTCATTTTCAGATAAAAGTGAATTCACTATAGAATTTATACCTATGTTACAAAGCTTAACATTGGTATCTTCCTTCCATTGTAACGGAATAAGTATCTCTTCGGGAGTAAGAAAAAGATGGCTGTGACCTGCATTCTCCAGAGCATTTAATCCATTCAGGGTATCTTCTATTATCTGAATTAATATATTAAATGGAATTAAACGTTTTTCTTCAAGCCATAAAGATAAGGGGAAATGATCTGATTCATAGTAGCTTTGATATAGGATATTCTCATGGAAATTCGTTTCAAAGGGGATATAAAGATAGGGTGAGTTCATACGATATAAATCAATTGAAAGCATTTCATAATTTTTTAACTGAATATCTGTTAATGAATTAATATCTCCCTTAAAAAAGGCGAGATGGAAAATACTTGCACTATATACAGCCTTTGCATTCATAAATATAAAAAAAGTATTTTCGAAAATCTTTTTATCTATAATATAGCAATTATTAACTGAAGCACTATTAAAATTCATGTTAATCTTATCTCTTGTAATAATCAGTAAACGACTTGCCAAGACCGGCATATCTTGCATCAACTTCTTTTTCTTTAGCAAGATCTTTCTCTTTAAACCAGGTTCTGAAATACTTATTAAGATAATTTCTTCGTTTGTCAAAATTATTTACTATTAAATTAACAGCAGTTTCTGTATTATCGAAAATTTCTTTCGTGAAAACTGTATTACAAATTCCCTTTAGTACAGATTTTTTAATTTTCATCATTATATTCAATCGCTGTTCAAAATCTTCAATAGAAAACATTTCAAAATTTTCGGGTTTAAGCAATGTAAGAAATCTGGTTTTTTCTTCTCTATGCCAACCAAACTTATCTTCCATACCGTGAATTTTCATTTCTTCTGTTTCCATGTCAGCTTTATCATAATCTATTACAACAATATAAGGTTTGCTATCATCGTCATGAATAACCATATAATTATTGGGATTTCTATCTTCATCAAAAAATAGCCATCTATTAATTAAGTCATTACCAAGCATTTTCATAAAAGGTGGATCAAGATAATTATAGCTACCAATCTGCATGGCATTTTGAATATATTTTGTAGAACGATAAAACTTACCTTCATGCTTAACAAGAATTGTAGGTGCAGCAGGAGTTTTCATAAGAAAATCAATATAAAAAGCTATTTCCTGGTATTTATGCATAGGTGCTTCGCTGTCTGGTATATATTTCATCAACCATGGATCACCATTTTTATCAGTTGCTCCAGTATAGCCGCGTATCTTAGCTGTAAAGGGTACAATGGATTCATCCCCAAAGTTATTTAGTTCCAAATGGTCTAATGTAGCTACAACTTCATCTATAGAATTATCCAGATATAAATATTTTCTAATTTTTTTATCTACAATAACATCATGTATTAACATATTTGTTTTATCTGCCATAAAATAACTCCTATTCTTTTTAATCAGTTACTGCAAATTTTGACTGTATTTCACCATTATTTATTAAAAGATAAGGCCCCTTGGTTCCAATATTTGTATATACAATATAGTGATTTTTAATACCTATAATATCTTTCCAAATGCCAGATCTGTCTCCTGTCCCCCACATAGGGTTGTGACCGACAATAAAAGGTGTCATTTCAGATAAACCCATTCTTTTGTTCATTTTTCTAATATCGGCTTCACCATATTCTTTCATGCTTGGGGTGCCTCTGAATTCATGAAGGCGGTTCCAGATTAATTGATGATAATAATCAGGACTGTCAACAATATTTATTATTTCTTCCCTGGTTGCTCCAAATCTAATTGGTCCGCCATGAGTAATAACAAATCCATTCCCTATTATATATACAGGTAAAGATTCAAAAAAATCATTGACAGTTTCAACGTAAGCTTCACCACGATGTTCAAGAAGATAGTTTTTAAACTCAAGACCCTGTTTTATTGCACTTTTGGCCAGTCTTGAGTCAAAGGTATCATGATTTCCTCTTATATAGATAATATTATCTTTGTATTTTGTAAATAATTTAAAAACCTCTTCCAGTACAAGTAAAGAGGTTTCCATTTCCAACATTTGACCTATCTGATCATTGTGCATTCCATCACCAACAATAATTAGAAGTAAAGTATTATTTTTAAGCTTTTTGGCATTATCTTCATGTGCTACTATTGCTTTTAAATTTTCAATGCTTCCATGAAGGTCACCGATAACTATAACTTTTTTTTTATCTTTAGATAGATCTATTAAACCACCAGGATCACCATATTTATTTTTAATTCTATAAGGGTTGTTTCCAACAACAGAGATAATTTTTTTAATCTCCTTTGCATTTATAACCATTATACCTCCTAGGTTAACCTGAAATAATTATAACAGAAAAATCTTTTAAATTATAGAAAAAAACTATATATTGCTATAGATTTGGTATTATTATTTTATTTTTGAAGTAAAATCAAAAAAATCTTTGGTTGGTGAGATTTCAACATCTTCCCTCTTTAACCTAATAAGAAGTACTTCAGGTATAATATTTGTTAAATTTTTGGTATTATCAAAAAATCCATCACGAATGTTGAAAGATTGTTTCGATATATTTATTTTTGCTCCGCTTCGCTCATATTCACCTAACTGACTCATTCTATCCAGAATTTCTAATATCGATGAATTAGTATTTTCCAGCTGATCATTATCTTCATTTAAAAATTTACCAAGATTTTGAAGGTCTGTTATATTTAGTGGATAAATATTATAACCATCATCAGAACGATGGTAGGAATACTCTACAATCCCCAATATTGAAAGAAGTACTTTAGAATAAATTTGGCCAGGATGCCAGGCAGAAAGAAGATCGAAAGCTCTTTCAATAAGGAATCGATTAGGTTTAATGGTGGAAAAAAGTAATCTAGGGTCTTTATCTCCAATTAGTTCGTCCACAACCCATTTGTTATTAGTCTCAATAATTTTTAAAAATAAAAGGTAGTTTCTTGAAGTTATACCAACATGTCGTAGGTATTTTGCAAATGACATAGACGAGCCTACCTCCATTGTGGTAGCTGTGCCAAATATACCATTGAGTATAATATCCCTGTTTTTGTGGATAATACTATCCATTTCCTCGAAAGGAAATGCATCCTGCATGTTTTTTTGTCCTGTTTTTACCTTTTTCTGTAATATTAGTATCGTCATAGTACCTTATAAAATAAAGTTCACATGAAAAGAAATTAAATATAGTGATTTTAATTATATATACCGAAGATAAAATTAGAATATGAATTGGAAAAAGGAAATAGACGAATTATTTAAACTGGCATCTCTGCATTCCTGGTGCAGTCAGGTTAACGATTTAATTGTTGAGTTTAACAATAAACATAAAAAAAATAACTTAATAGTAGCTTATTTAGTTTCTAAGCTTAAGGAAAAGAATCTTCCAGGTGAATACTATATTTTGTCTCTGGTACTACTAAATTATCAGGATTATCCTACAAAAGATATTATAGAATTAGCTATCAGCTCTTTATACGGTAAGTTAAATAAAAATGATATTCTTTTCTTTAAGGATCATCTGTTTTCCGGTAATTTCCCTCTTTCATCCAGGCTTAGCGAAGATATTACTAATAGATCCTTTCTTTCTTCCAAAGTAGCAATAAAAAAAGCTATGGAAATTGATTCAGTAATATCAAAAAATAATCCAATTATAACAGTTTTGTATATGAACTTTATATTAAGTCGCGTGGATATGAATGAAGAAAATAGAGCCATGGTTGCCTTTTTATTGCTCCGGCTTGATGTTGAGCTTCCAAAAAGTTTAAATGAAAGAGTATTTAAGTACTTAGTTGAGTATAAAGATATTATTCAGGAATTACTTCAAGAGGAGAATGGTGAAACTATAATTATAGATGATATATATAGTATAAATGAAAATATTAAAAAGATTCAAATTATACAAAAAGAGAATATTTTAGAAAAGGGAAATATCCCTGAAAGTAATTCAGTATCAGATCAGGAAATTATTTCTGAAAACATAAAACCAGAAAATTTAAAGCTGCATAAGATAACAGGATCTGGTATAAGTATTCTAGAATACTCTACCATTAAAACAAAAACAAATCATGAAAATACAACTTTATATAAAGAAGAAAAAAAGAGTCCCAAAATAGATATAAGTTATTTATCAGATAATATTCAAATAAAAGATAAATCAAATTTGAATAAAATGCTGTTATTAAAAAAAGATAAAATACATAAAGTTAAAAATCTGAAAGGAGATATAGAAGAAAAAATCAGATCTAAAAAAACTAAAAATCAATCTAAAGAAGTAATAGATATAAGAAAACAAACAAAATCAGATAAAAAAGAATTATCTTCTGTTATAACAAATTTAAAAAGGAATAAAACAAATATTTTTGATAAATCAAAAAAAAGTAAATTTGTTAACAAGACAGATATTGCGAAAAAAAGCTGGATAATAGGATTGAAGAAAAATAAGCGAATTTTAGAAAGCATTTTAGTGGGAGTTGAAAAAAATAAGACATCCATGATAGTTTCCATTACAAAAAATATCAATTTAGGTAGAAAAATATCTGTTTTTAACAAAAGATTATTAAAGAAATATATATCTGCAGGTATTGTAATAATTCTGTTTATAACTATTGCTGGACTCAAATACACTAAGTCAGTTGCAAGAGATTCTAAAGATTTGAGTTTAAATATTATAAATGATGGCTTAATTCAAGATAAGAATTTGCTTGAGTCAGAGAGCCTGGATAACGGAATTGAATTTGTTATACCAGAAACAGATGAAACTAAAAAAGAATTAGATATAATATATCAAGAGGATATTAAGAACATTATTCCGAAGGATTTTCCACTAAATATTTCAATTAAAAATAATAAAATTATATGGGTAGTAAAGGAAGGTGAGTCTATTACAGACCTTTTTCTTGCTTTACAGGGGAATAGGCAGAATTTCAAAAATACAGCTTTAGAGAAAATTTCTAATATAACTTGGGAAAAGTTTTTTACAATTTTTAAAAATAATAATCCTGTTAGAGATTCCTATCACATAATTTATCCGGCAGAAATATTTGAATTACCTATATATTGAAATAGTGATTATATAGGGTTGTTATAAAATTCTAGATTTTAAGAAAAAATCTTGCAATTTCAAAATATATTGATAGTCCTGCAACATCGATTACAGTGGCCATAAGGGGACCCGACATAACTGTTGGGTCATAACCCATTCTGTGTATCAGAAGAGGAGCAAGGGTTCCTATCATATTGCTGATAAGTACTACGAAAATAAGCGATGTTCCTACAATTAGCCCCTGTTCAAGACCGAGTCCCGGGGGGAGAATTATTGATCGAAGTATAATTACCAACCCTGTTATTATACCCATCATTATTCCTACAAGCAGTTCCTTGACCATAATTACACCTATCTCACGGAACTGGATCTCTCCTGTTGCAAGACCCCTGATCATAAGTGTGGAAGACTGACTCCCGGCATTTCCCCCGGTCTGGGTTATTACAGGCATGAAGATAAAGAGAAAAGCAGCACTTATTATTACTCCCTCGTAATGGTTAAGGACATTAGTCGTAATAGTTCCTACAAGAAGGAGAACTATCAGCCAGGGCACTCTCTTTTTTACCAGACCCCAGATGGAGGTTGTCATGTAGCTTTCGGCTTCTCCTGACATGGCACCCATTTTGTAGACATCCTCTGTCTGTTCTTCCCTGATTACATCCAGAACATCATCAAATGTTATATCTCCCAGGAGAACATTATTCTGGTCAACTACAGGAAGAGATACAAGATCGTTTGCTTCCAGTATTTTTGCTGCTTCCTCCTGGTCGGTATCTTCACGTACGGATATTACCCTTTCGTCCATAATATCTGAAATCTTCCAATCATCATTCGCAGACAGGATATTCTGAATAGATACTATTCCAATTAACCTCTGTAAATTATCAAGTACATAAATATTGTAGAGGAGTTCCACTTCGTCTGCATTTTTCCGGATAAACTCAAGAGCCTGTGAAACTTTTATGCTTGAGCGAATTGCCAGATATCTTGGATTCATTATTCCTGCTGCATCATCCTCGTCGAAACGGAGAAGAAAAAGGGTTTCTTTTTTTACCTCGTCACTCAGGCTTTCCCAGACTGCGTTCCTGACATCAGGATTAACACTCTGAACAATATCCACGAGATCATCGGGTTCCATCTCCTTGAACAATTCCTTCTTATTTTGCTCAGAGAGGGTGTGAAGTATCCTTTCCTGCTGTGGATCAGTAAGTTCTGTAATAAGATCTATTTTTTTTTCCAATGGGAGATTAAGAAAAACAAGGGTTTCCTCTTCTTCTGAAAGTACACGCCATTCTTCAGTCAGTTCGACAATATCAACTTCTTCGAGGAGTTCCCGTATCCGAACAGGATCCAGCATCTCTTTATACTCCCGTAAATGTTCAATCCATGTGCTCATATACTTTCTCCTGCATCCCAGTCTCCAACAAACTGAATTTCCGGTTCAAGCAAAAACCCTAGTTTTTCAAAAACAGTTTTTCGGATATATTCCACTATTCCCCTGATATCAGAAGATTTTGCATCTTTTCTGTTCACTATAATATTTCCGTGGTAATCTGCAACCTGGGCACCTCCCAATGTAAATCCCTTCAGACCCAGGGAATCAATTATTGCTCCAGTCGGCATACCAAATGATCTGTTGTTCTTAAAGACCGAACCCGCACTTGGATATTTATAGTGCCCTTTCTTTTCCCTGTCCCCCCTGTTTCTGTTCATCCTGTTCCAAATTTTCTTCTTGTCCTCATTCTTCAATTTGAATGATGCAGAAAGAATAACCATATCTGAATCCTGGAAAGGTGATTTCTTATAGGAAAAATTGTTTGAAATAATATCAGTATCCATGCTTTTCATGTTAAGCGAATTATCCAGATATATAACTTCTGTCATAATGTCAGAGATTGAAACTCCATAACATCTCGCATTCATCCATACAGCTCCGCCTATAGTCCCGGGCATCCCGTATATAAAATCCAGACCTGCAAGTCCCTTTTCTGCAGTAATTTCAGCAAGCCTGCTTATTGTGAACCCTGCTTCTGCAGTGCATATACTATTGTTAAAGCTAATTTTTTTCAGTTCCTGAAGGTTCATAACGATTCCTCTTATTCCTCTGTCCGATACAACTATATTTGCTCCTCCTCCCAGGATAAAGAAAGGGAGATTTTGATTTTTTATAAAATCAAGGAGTTTTCTTAAATCATCCACATTCCCTGGGGTGACAAATAAATCAGCAATACCCCCTGTTCTAAAGGTTGTATAATCGGCCATAGGAACATTTTCACGGATTTTACCCGAAATATTGATTTTTTCCAGTTTTTTACGTACAGTTATCTTCACAGATTTATAATATGAAAAATCTGTAAATATTAACAGGGGAATGTAATGAAACTTAATTTTTTTAATACTATGGGTAGATCTGTGCAGGATTTTAAAACTCTGGAACCAGGTGTTGCAAAACTCTACTGCTGTGGTCCCACTGTTTATAATTATGCTCATATAGGAAATCTAAGGGCCTATCTTTTCGATGATATCCTTAGAAGAGTCCTGGAATATGCGGGATACAAAGTTGATCATGTAGTCAATATTACCGATGTAGGGCATCTGACTGATGATAATGATGAAGGTGAAGATAAAATGGTAAAAAGTTCCAGAGAAACGGGAAAATCTGTCTGGGATATAGCGGAATTTTATACAGAAGCTTTTTTCAAAGATATTGATTCTCTGAATATAATCCGTCCCACTGTAACTCCAAAGGCTACTGATCATATAAATGAGATGATTGCAATGATTAAGCGTCTTGAGGAGAAGGGATTTACCTATGAGGCTGGAGGGAATATCTATTTTAATATAGATAAATCTCCTGACTACGGAAAACTTGCTTTAAGAGATCGGCAGGATCTTCATGCAGGAGCCAGGATTAAAGTAGACAGTAATAAGAAGAATCCTCACGATTTTGTTTTATGGTTTACAAGATCAAAGTTTGAGCATCAGGCTATGGTCTGGGACAGCCCCTGGGGCAGGGGATATCCCGGCTGGCATATAGAGTGTTCTGCAATGAGTATGAAGTATCTTGGTGAGCAGTTTGATATCCACTGTGGTGGAATTGATCATATTTCAATTCACCATACAAACGAGATAGCCCAGTCAGAAGCCGCAACAGGCAGAAAATGGGTAAACTACTGGATGCATAATGAGTTCCTGATTATGAACAAGGGAAAGATGGCAAAATCTTCAGGAAATTTTCTTACCCTTGATTCTCTTGCAGATGACGGTTTTAGTCCACTGGATTACAGATATTTTACTCTGGGAGGTCATTATCGGTCTCAGCTTCAGTTTTCAAAGGAATCTTTATCTGCAGCTGCCAGAGCCAGGAAGAATCTGTTTGATAAGGTTATTAGACTCAAAGGGGAAACAAATAATACACCTTCGTCTATTATAAGTCAGGAGGGTCAGATATATATTAAGAACTTTCAGGAGCATCTTTCCACCGACTTGAATACTCCAAGGGTTCTCGGAGAACTCTGGCTCATGCTGAAGGACGTCGGTCTTGGCTCCCAGGATAAACTGGCAATTATATATGAATTTGATAAGATCCTGGGGTTTAACCTGGAGAATCTGGAAGAAGTTGAGGCGGAATCTCTGGACTCCGACATTCTGGAACTGATAGATTCCAGAAATAATGCCAGAAAAGAGAAGAATTGGGAGAAGGCTGATAAGATGCGGGATATACTTCTTGAGAAAGGAATTATCATTAAAGATACACCTAACGGTACAGAGTGGACCAGAAATGTGTAACCTTATTTTTCCTATGTTGTTTGCATGGATATAGAGGGGAATGTTCCCTACACTTTTAGAGAAGTGTACGATGATGTTTTTCCTGTTCTCCTTAAAGTGGTCTTTCATATAGTGAGGGATATGGGAGCAGCAGAAGATTTATGTCAGGAGGCTTTTCTTCGGTATTATAACAAGCGTATTCCTCTTCCCAGTGTTTCTGAGAGCAGATACTGGTTAATTCGAGTTGCGAAGAATCTTTCATTTAACTATCGCAAGAGAAAGGGTCGTGAATCAGTTGCTGTAGACAGGATAAAGCTCGAATCTAAGAGTGTTCAGTCTGACAGTCAGGAAGATCTTATAAGAGAGGAAGATAAAATTGTGATAAGGGATGCTGTAGATTCCCTTCCTGTTAAATACAGGTCAGTTTTGGTTCTAAAAGAATATGGAGAATTAAATTACAAAGAAATTGCAAAAATATTACATATTTCTGAAAACAATGTTAAAATAAGAGTTCATAGAGCGAGGGTATTGTTGGAAAAGAAGCTGAGTATTGGAGATTTTCATGTGTTTTAATGAACAGATCCTTTCGGCCTTTGTCGATGGAGAATTGAGTGAAGAGCAGGGTGAAAGTATTGAATCTCATCTGTTAGGGTGCGGGGCTTGCAGATCCCGGGTGGAATTTTACGGAATTTTGACAGAAAAGGTAAAATTTTCCGGAGTTGATACTTCGACTTTTATTCAGGAAAGTATATGGACAAGGTTGGGGCATGCTACCTCTACCAGCAGCAGGCTGGGCTTCTGGCACAGAAGATTTTTTCTTGCTCCATCAGTTATGGTTAGTCTTTCGTTTATGTTTATTGCGGTTATTGGTATTGGTTTTTTTCTCCTTTTCCAGGACAATGGGAGCAATGCTTTTTATGTTTCCAATGCCGATGAACCTTTCCCGTCTGAAAATTTTCCTGTTAATATTCCAGTTGACAGTATTGAGCAGATACTGGCCTATTTTGATATTTATGATGAACCAATGGAGGTAGTTATTCAGCTTCCTGATTCTTCCTCTTTTACAATACAGGGGGAGCCCCTGTTTCTCCTTAAAGCAAATTATACAGTCGGATACTGATTTGGGCAGGAGATTATTATTTCTACTCATTCTTCCATATATTCCTTCGTTTCTCTTTGGGATAGATATTAATGATGCCCTTCGGTATCTCGAAAAGAATGCTTTGAATATCGAAATTATTACAAGAGTTGTTGATGATAAGGGCTCAGTTGTCTGGAATACAGAGATGAGTCGTATAACCATAAGCGGTAAATCTGTAAAGGTGAAGCTTTCCGGAGTAAACATACTTGTTATAACAGATATAACTCCTTATATTATGAACGACAGCACAATCCTCCTGGTGTCCCAGGGGGAAGTATGGGTTGGTTCTTCTGATTCTGATGAGATGGTTCACTACAGTACTATTAAGAGTCTGCCTGTAAATCCCGGGGAAAGTGTTTTGTTCTTTCCTCTTGGAGTAGTTAAGACATCGGAAACAAAGATTTACAATATAGAACTGGAGATCCAGGTTCACCTTAAAAACGACAATCCGGGAAACTAATATAGCGATGATAAAATTAAAACATTCTGCACTGCTGCCCGTAGGCATATTTACAATACTTCTGGTTATCTATCTTATATCGTCTTTTTTAACAGGGAGCAGTCCGGTTATAGAAAAAATAGTTCCCTCTGTAGCATTTCCCGGAGAGGAGATTCTCATCGAGGGAAGGAACTTTGGAAGCAGTACAGAAGATGGATTTGCTATAATTGCAGGAATAAGACCAACATTATCCAGTTATTCGGAATGGAGTGATACCAGGATCAGGCTAAAGGTTCCTGATGGAGTTGGCTCCGGCAGGCTTTTTGTGAAGACCCGAAATAAACTTAGTAATGGTCTTCTTTTCACTAACAGAGAGCATATACCTGTGCTTGTTTCCGGACCCGCAGGACCCGGTCAGCCTTATATTGAAGATATATTTCCGAAAAAGGGATTTGTTGGTGAACGTGTTACATTAAAAGGTTTGAATCTTGGCGGCGAAAGAGGAACAAGTCAGGTTTTGTTCTCTTTCTTCTCCTCTGACAATACTAAGAATGTGGCCTGTTCTGATCTTGATTTTGATTATATAACCTGGGGGGATCATGAAATTTCAGTATATGTTCCCGACGGAGCAACTTCCGGGAGCGTGACCATAAGTACAGACAGGGGTTTGAGTAATTCAATCTATTTTGAAGTAACCCATCCCTACGGAACGAAGCAATTTAATCAGCAGCGAGGATACCAGCTGCAGTACGGAGTTACAGTTTCCAATGTCATTTCTGAGCCCGGAAGTTCTATACAACTTTGGGTTCCTGTCATTCAGCCGGGTCTTGCACAGAGAGATGTGGAATCTGTTTATGAGCCGGAACCAATCTGGGAAAACTACAGAGGGTTAAACAGATACAATCTTGAGAAACTCCAGCCCTGGAATGAATACACCTTAACACAGACTTATTGGTTCGAACGATATGCAGTCGAAACTGATATAAGCACATCTACTATTTCCGGTGTATTTGATCAGAAAAGAAAACTTGTCAGCTACTATACCAGCGGTGATGATCTTATTCCTGTTAATAACAGAATTATAAGAGATGTAGTTAAATCAATTGTAGGCAGAGAGAAAAATCCATACTACAAAGCTAAAAAATTATATGAATATCTTCTGCGTCGACTCGAATATATATCTGACGGCGGTAGCGGCACTGCTATAGATGCTCTGGATGCCAGAAAAGGAGATGCTTACGATTATGCTGTACTTTTCACGGCTCTTGCCAGACAGGCAGGTATTCCTGCAAGGCCTGTTGCAGGATTCCTTGTCTATGGCAATAAAGAAACAATAAATCACTGGTGGTCGGAATTCTACATAAATGGTATTGGCTGGATACCTGTGGATCCTGCTATGGGGGATGATATGAATCTTTCCGATCTGCCTGTCAGAGAGAGCAACAGTGACTATTATTTTGGAAATATAGGGAGTCAGCACATATCTTTCTCAAGAGGCATTATCAATATTGAAAAGATTACTCCTGATGGAACTGTGGAAGTAAAGGAAAGATTCTATTCATTTCAGACAATTCATGAGGAAGTATCCGAGGGGGTAGATAACTACAGAGCTGTCTGGAGTCCTGTAACGATTGTGAATTGGTGGTAGAATTAAATTTGATACTTTTGGCAGAGTTGAATAGATAATTTGAAATGGTATAATTGCAAATATGATAGTAAAATAGTAGTGGTAATGGAAAAATGTACCGAAGATAATATAGGAGTTGTAAGTTAAGTTTTCTAATTGACAAAAGAGCAAGATGGCTCCTATACTTAGTCAAGAAATTAGTATTTCGGGTGGTTTATGATAAATCCTTTGCAGCTTTCACTGGTTAATTTTCGAAAAGGTGCCTATATTATCGTTGAGGGTAAGCAGAAGGCTGATTTTTTCTATATTATACGTCAGGGGAATGTGCGTATAAGTAAAGAAGTTAAAGTTGTTGAAGAAGAGGGCGGTGATATTCTGAAACCCGGAGATTTTTTCGGTGTAGTATCCACTATGTCATCTCATAGTCATATCGAGACAGCCCAGGCTGTTACAGATGTTGTTCTTATTTCTGTACACAGAGATCAGTTCGGTCTCCTTATCGAGAAGAATACACCTGTTGCAATGAAAATAATTCAGCAGTTTAGCAAAAAAATGCGTTTTCTGGATGAAGCCCTTACCCGTATTGCCCTTAAAAGTACTGCTAATGATAATCCTGACCATCTTTTCAAGGTAGCAGAGTACTATGCAAGGCAGAGTCAGTATAATCATGCCTATTACGCTTACCACCAGTATATAAAGTATTGTCCGGATGGATCTAATATACAAACTGCCAGAGAAAGAATGGGGAAGATTAAACCATATTCAAAGGCAGTATTCCTGGATGGAAGCAGTGAGGAGTTTACCAGGAGTTATCCGAAAAATACTATGGTATTCTCAGAATGTCAGCCTGGACAGGAGCTCTACATTATACAGAAGGGTAGTGTTAAAATAACAAAGATCGTAAACGATAATGAGGTAATGCTTGCACTCCTGAAACCGGGAGATATTTTTGGAGAGATGTCACTTCTTGAGGATAAACCCAGAAGTGCTTCTGCAATCGCCCATGAAGATGCAGTCCTCCTGGCTGTAAATAAAGCAAACTTCAAACGAATGGTTTCTTCTCAGCCTCAGATAATTACCAGATTGACTCAGCTGCTGTCTGAGCGAATATGGTTCATCTATAAACAGCTGGCAAACACCGAGATAAGTAATCCTCTTGGACGACTTTATCATGCTTTGTGGATTCAGCTTGAAAAGTTAAGAGTTCCGATAACAAATGATCCCTTCTCTTTCGATTTTGGAACTAAAGAGTTAATCAATATGGTTGGCCTTTCCAAGGGAGAAGGTAATACTCCTATAAGGGAACTCCTTCAAAACACTAAATTTCGTCTTATCGATAATAAGATTCGGGTATCTGATGTAGAAGAAGTTGAAAAGCAGGCAAGCTATTATATGAAAATGGAAAGAATTTCCAGGGCAAGAAGAGCTGCTTCCGCCAACCGACGATAGAATCCATTTAGCAGCAGGCAGTTACATTCCTCAAGGTTGATAGAGTTTCTCTACTCTGATATTATGGCGCCCATAGTAAAATAAACTAAGTATGATTTTTACCTGACAGGAGTGGCGGATGAATGCTGTTGAACTTGATAAAGTTTTTAATCCGGGAGATTTTGAAGACCGGATATATAAATACTGGATGGATAACGATTTGTTTTCGCCTAAAGGGAGTGATGATCCGGAAAAAAATAATAATCCCTTTACAATAGTAATTCCTCCTCCTAATGTTACAGGTGTACTGCACATGGGGCATGGCTTAAATAATGTTCTTCAGGATATTTTAATCCGATACTATAGAATGACGGGTCGACCTACCCTGTGGCTTCCGGGAACAGATCATGCGGGAATAGCCACCCAGAATATTGTAGAAAAAAAGCTGAAGGCAAAGGGTATTGCCAGACTCGATCTCGGCCGGGAAAAATTTGTAGAGGAGACCTGGAGGGTAAAGGATGAACATCATTCCATAATTACAAAGCAGCTTCAGAAAATGGGGGCTTCCTGTGACTGGAACAGAGAAAGATTTACCCTGGATGAGGGGCTTTCAAAAGCTGTAAGGGATGTGTTCGTAACCCTTTATGAAAGGAAATTAATTTATAAGGGTAAATATCTTGTTAACTGGTGTACTTCCTGCGGAACCGCCCTTTCAGATGATGAAGTTGAGCATAGTGAAGAATCCGGAAGCCTTTATCATCTATCCTATCCTCTTGCTGACGGCAGCGGAATAATTGAAATTGCGACAACCAGACCGGAAACAATGTTTGGTGATACTGCAATTGCTGTTCATCCCGGGGATGGCAGGTATACAGATCTCATTGGAAAAGAAGTACTTCTTCCCCTTACTACAAGAAAATTCAAAATAATTGCAGATAGTTATGTGGACAGAGATTTTGGTTCCGGTGCTTTGAAAATAACACCCGGACATGATCCGAATGATTGGGAAATTGGGAACCGGCACAATCTGGAAAGAATTAATATCCTCAGCGAGGACGGAACACTCAACAGTAATGTACCCGAAAAATATCGGGGAATGAATTGCAGTGACGCAAGAAAACTAGTTGTTAAAGACCTGGAGCAAAATGGAGTATTAATTAACAGGCAGGATCATAATCATCAGGTTGGACACTGCTACAGGTGTCATACTGTAATTGAACCATATATGTCGGAACAGTGGTTTGTCAGTATGTCTGGTATGGCCGAAAAAGCTCTGAAGACTCTGGATAATGACAGGATCAGGTTTTATCCAAAAAAATGGGAAAATACATATAAACACTGGCTTACTGGAATAAGGGACTGGTGTATAAGCCGTCAATTGTGGTGGGGACATAGAATCCCTGTTTGGTACTGCTCTGATTGTGATGAGATGATAGTTTCAAAAACTGATATTTCCGAATGTTCTAAATGCGGCGGTACAAACATAAAGCAGGATGAAGATGTTCTGGATACCTGGTTTTCGTCATGGCTCTGGCCTTTTTCAACCCTTGGCTGGCCGGATAAAACAGATGATTTTAATAAATTCTTTCCCACATCAACACTGGTAACCGGGTACGATATAATATTTTTCTGGGTTGCCAGAATGATCATGGCTAGTGAGGAATTTCTTGATACTGCTCCCTTCCGGGATATCTATATAACAGGACTGGTTCGTGACAGGAAGGGACGTAAAATGTCCAAATCTCTAGGAAACGGTCTTGATCCACTTGAGATTGTAGAGGAGTTTGGTGCTGATGCTATGAAATTTACTCTTGTTTTCCTTGCAGCCCAGGGACAGGACATACTCATAGACAAAGATGCATTTAAATTTGGTTCTAAATTTGCAAATAAAATATGGAATGCAACCAGATATATGCTGATGAATCTAAAAGATCGGAATTTACTGGCAGATTCAGAATATGAGCTGGAAGATGCAGATAAATGGATCTATCACAAAATAAACAGTGCAGCAGGAATAGTAAAAAGTTCAATAGAAAGTTATCGCTTTAACGATGCGGCTCAGATTGTATATGAGTTTTTCTGGAACGATTTGTGCGACTGGTACCTGGAAGCTTCAAAGCTTAATCTTTACAGTGATGATGAGTATAAAAAGAACAGAGCTATAACAATTCTCATTAATCTTCTTGAAGAATCTCTAAGACTTCTTCATCCATTTCTCTCGTTCATTACAGAAGAAATATATCAAAAATTACCAAACAGCAGAGAAAATATCATTACAGCACCTTATCCGGAGAGAGTTGATTCAAGAAATTATCCTGAAGTTGCAGAAAAATTTGAACTACTTCAGGATTTAATAAGGGGTATCCGTACAATACGAAGTGAATTTACAATTACTCCTGAACGAAAAATACCAATAACTGTTTCAATGGATGAAGATTTTATAGCAGCTGACCTTTTTGTCGAGTATTCTACTCTAATAAAATCTCTGACCAGAGCTTCGGATCTTACAATTAAAAAGGAAAACCTGATACTGCCGGGAGTATTCCTGTCCCGGGAAAAGGATTTGAAGCTTTTATCTATATCAGTGATATTATTGATATTCCTCTTGAGATTGCCAAGCTTAAAAAAGAGGAGAAAAAAAATAATAAGCTTCTTGAGACTACTAAAAATAAGCTTAAAAATAGTAAGTTTCTGGATAATGCTCCGGATGAAGTAGTAGAAAAAGAAAAAGAAAAGCTTAATGAGTTTAAGGAACGTAAGATGAAGATTTCAGGTTATCTTGAAGAGTTGCAAAAAGACTAAAATTCTAAGAGTTTACCCTTGCAATATATGGAATATATGATATAGTGTTTGTAATTTAACTAAATAAATTGCGCTTATATTTGCGAAAAGCTATAAAAATTGTTCGAATTTTTAGTTAAAACTAAAATTATCAGGAGTTATTGATGGAAAAGTCAGCAGTTTATGATTATATTTCAGGGAAGGATCCAAAGGATCTGAGTGCCGATTTTCTTGCCTATCTTTCTGCTTTGGATCAGGTAAATAAAGTTTCTAAAAGCACTGCGTCTTCAATTGTTAAGGAACTTGAGAACCAGAGAACGAGTCTTAAACTTATTGCCAGTGAAAATTTCACATCCCTGCCTACTCAGTTTGCAGCAAGTAATTTGCTCACAGATAATTATGCCGAAGGTTTTCCATATCATCGGTTTTATGCAGGTTGTGATAATGTTGATGATATTGAGGCTACTGCTGTAGAACTTGCCAAAAAAATATTTGGTGCTGAACATGCTTTTGTACAACCCCATAGTGGTGCCGATGCGAATCTTATAGCATACTGGGGAATCCTTACAACAAAAATTGAAATCCCCATGCTTGAGGGTATAGGAGAAACAAATCCAGCACATTTAACAGATGCTCAGTGGGCAAAAGTAAGGGAAGCCCTCGGGAATCAGCGTTTACTGGGTCTGGATTACTACTCCGGAGGACATCTTACCCATGGATATAGGTTTAATTTATCTGCTAAGATGTTTGACGCATATACCTATAAAGTAAATAAAGAAACCGGTGTTCTTGATTATGATGAAATTGAAAAACTTGCCATGGAAATTAAGCCTCTGATTCTTTTGACAGGATACAGTGCATATCCAAGGCTTATCAATTTTAAGAGAATGAAAGAAATTGCGGATAAAGTTGGAGCCGTTTTTATGGTCGATATGGCTCACTTCTCCGGTCTTGTTGCCGGGGGTGTTATGACTGGTGAGTATAATCCTATTCCCTATGCAGATGTTGCTACAACAACAACCCACAAAACTTTAAGGGGTCCAAGAGCTGGACTTGTTCTTTGTACAAACGAGTTTAAAGATTCCATGGACAAGGCCTGCCCTCTGGTAATGGGTGGCCCTCTTCCCCATATTCTTGCAGCTAAAGCAGTTGCATTGACCGAGGTTGATACTCCGGAATACAAAGAGTATGCACATAATATTGTTAAAAACTCACAGGCTCTTGCAGCTGCGCTGCAGGCAGAAGGCCTGAAAATAGCAACTGGTGGAACAGATAATCATCTAATGCTTGTTGATCTTGGCGATACAGGACTTAACGGACGTCAGGGTGAATCTGTTCTTAGACTGTGTAACATTACCTGTAACAGAAATGCTCTTCCCTTTGATGTAAATGGACCATGGTATACAAGTGGACTCCGTATAGGTACTCCTGCGGCAACTACACTTGGAATGACAACAGATGATATGAAGGAAATTGCTTCTATTATTGCCTACATTATAAAGAATACTAAACCTTCAACTATAAAGAAGGGAAAAAATGAAGGTAAGCTAAGTAAGGCTAAATTTGATATTTCTGAGGAAACTGTAGCTGCTGCTAAAGCAAGAGTAAAAGCTGTAGTTGAAAAATATCCTGTTTATCCTGAACTGGATCTTGATTTTATGAAAAAGTATTACGTTGTTGATTAAAACTATTAAATGTTAGTTATAAACCGGTGTAATTAAACTGCACCGGTTTTTTTTCTAAGGATATATCCCTCTTTAACAGGTAGCTTAGTCTCCAGGGTATAAACTTTCCCATGATCAGCTTTTTCCACTCTAATTCCATCTTTATCATAAAGAGTGTAGTTACTGTCCTTTAAAAAAAGAACATCAGGGCCTATATACTCAATTTCATTCTCACTTTTAATCTGATTTTTTACAATTAGTTCAAAGGTATTGTGCCCTGTTTTACTACCAATAGAGCCAAGGAAAGTATATTCTCTCTCATAGCTTATTTTTGTTACTTCGTCCATCTCCTCTTTACCAAAGTAAAAACCTGTAGAAAATTCTCTATGGCTTACCTTAAATAATTCTTCTCTAAATCCTTCCATGTTTTCTATCTTTTGACCAGCAAGGGAATCGATCATCTTCCTGTAAGCCCTTGTAACAACAGCAGCATAGTAAATTGATTTCATTCTTCCTTCAATTTTAAGAGAGTCTACTCCTGCGTCTTTAAACTTATCAATATGGTCAATAAGACACATATCTTTTGAAGACATTACGGTTGTAAAGTTATCTCCCTGCTCAACAGGCATATACTCTCCAGGGCGCTGTTTTTCCTCCAGTACCCGGTATGTCCATCTGCAGGAATGGGCACAGTCCCCCTGGTTGGCACTACGGTTCGACATCTCTTTGCTTAGAAAGCATCGTCCTGAATATGCAATACACATTGCTCCATGTACGAAAGCCTCTAATTCAATTTCAGGCAGATAGTCACGAATTTCCTTTATCTCATCCAGGGGAGTTTCTCTGCCCAGAATTATACGACTGAAACCGAGGTCAGAATAGACTTTTGCAGATTCCTTATTTATACAGTTTGCCTGGGTACTTAAATGAAGGGCAGTATCGGGGAAATATTTACGGAGAGTAGGTAAAACCCCCAGGTCACTTATAATAAATGCATCAAAGGGGTATAGTTTCAGATAATCGATATTTTCTTCAAGGGTTCGTAGCTCATTATTGTGAAAAAAAATATTCAGGGCTCCGAATAGTTTTTTATCACCCTTTATTTCAGCAATTTTGTTCCAGTCATCCCCTTTGAAATTATCTGCTTTTGCTCGAAGTGAGAAATTTTTAATACCAATATAGGCGGCATCTGCACCATACCTGTATGCATAGTAGAGTTTTTCGATATTACCTGCAGGATCCAGTAATTCCATTATGTATTCTCCTTGAATAAGTAGTTTTTTTCCGGAGAATGATCTATAAAAATTATGGTTAGAAAATTAATTTTATTACTTCCTCCAGAGTTGTAACAGGAAAGAATTTAATCCCTTTCTGTATATGTTCCGGTATCTCTTCCAGATCCCGCTGATTGGCATCTGGTATAATTATTGTCTTTATTTTATTTCTTCTCGCAGCTATAGTTTTCTCTTTTAGACCACCTATGGGAAGAACCTTTCCGGTAAGGGATAGTTCTCCTGTCATTGCAAGATTATTTTTAATCTGCCTGCCTGTAGCAACTGATAGCAAGGTGCTTGCCATAGTTATACCCGCTGAGGGTCCGTCCTTTGGAGTTGCCCCCTCAGGAATATGAAGATGAAGTGTGTTTTTTTCAAAATACTCAGGACCGATATTAAAATTACCGGCTATATGTTTAACATATGAGTAAGCAATATTTGCAGATTCCTTCATAACATCACCCATCTGACCCGTAAGTTTAATTCCACCCTTACCGGGGATATTTATAGCCTCGATCAGGAGAGTATCTCCACCAAAGTTTGTCCAGGCCAGACCTATTGCCATTCCGGGTTTTTCGATTTTCTTGATCTCCTCTTCACGGAATACCGGTTTACCCAGATAGTCGGTCAGGTTTTCGGAATTAAGCTTAAAGGGGGATTTTTCCTCTTTTAAAACCAATTTTTTTGCTATTTTACGATGAATTTTATCCAGTGCCTTTTCGTAATTTCTCATTCCTGCTTCCCTGGCATAGTTAACAGATATGGTACTGAGTGCTGATTTGTTGTAACGAACATCCTTCCTTTTTAAACCTGATTTTGAAAGGGATTTAGGGATAAGATATTTTTTTGCAATTGCAATTTTTTCCTCTTCAATGTATCCGGATAATCTAATAACCTCCATACGATCAAGAAGAGGTCTCGGTATAGTATCAAGTGTATTTGCTGTTACTATAAAAAGTATATCCGAGATATCAAAGGGTGTATCCAGGTAATGATCCCGAAAAGCATAGTTTTGTTCAGGATCCAGAACCTCAAGAAGTGCAGAAGAAGGATCTCCCTGGTATGAGGATCCCATTTTGTCAATTTCATCTATCATAAAAACCGGATCGCTTGATTTTACAATTTTAAGACCCTGGATAATTTTTCCAGGCATTGCTCCGACATAGGTTCTTCGGTGTCCCTTTATTTCTGCTTCATCTCTCATTCCTCCGACTGAAAAACGAAAGAATTTTTTATCCAGTGCTCTGGCAATAGATATTCCTACAGATGTTTTACCAACTCCCGGAGCTCCAACCAGACATATTATTGATCCTTTTGTATCTTTCTTCAGTTTTCGGACAGCTAGGTATTCGAGTATACGCTCTTTTACATCTTCCAGGCCGTAATGATCCTTGTCGAGGATCTCCTTGGATTTTTCAAGATCAATATCTTTATGCCCGGACTTTATCCAGGGAAGAGAAGTAATGGTGTCCAGATAGTTTCTGGTAACAATATATTCCGAAGCATTGGGATCCATCATGGAAAATTTTTCAAGTTCCCGTTCTACCTGCTCCTTGACCTCACCTTCAAAATTTAATTTTTCTATGGCCTCTTTTAAGCGATTATATTCACTGCTTTTTGAGTCTACAACCATACCCAGTTCCTGCTTAATCGCTTTAAGCTCCTCTTTTAGGAAATAATCTCTCTGGCTCTTCTCAATTTTTTCATTGATCTGGTTCTGTATTTTTTTCTGTATTTTAAGAAGTTCCTGTTCCTTTTTAATAAAAACCAGGACATCTTCCATTCTTTTTTGTACATCCAGTGTTTCCAGGATATTCTGCTGAACTTCGCGCTCCGTATTTAAAATTGATGTAATAAAATCAGCAATTTTACCAGGGTGGTCAATATTGACCATATTCAGCCTCATCTCTTCAGAGAAAAGCGGGTTGTTTTCCGATAACTGTTTCATTTCTGAAAGGAGAGATCTTGTTAATGCCTTAACCTCGATGGTTTTATCATTTTCATCTTCAAGGTATTCAATAGCGGCAACTGTCGGCCCAGAATCGGATAAAAATTTCTTTACTCTGAAACGCTTAAGGGTGGATATAAATATATTAACACCTCCGTCCGGGAGGTTGATTTTTTTTACTATTTTTGCAGCAGTTCCAATACTGTACAGTGAACCTGTTGCGACATCTTCATTTTCATCATCTTTGTCCAGAAGCAGCCCAATCATACTGTCGGCGGCCAGGGCAAGTTCAATGATTTCAAGGTCATGGGAAGATTCAATGATAAGAGGGGTGAAGATTCCCGGGAATATCGGTTTTCCCACCAAAGGAATTATAAAGAGTTTATTTGGTAATAGCTGTTCCACTGGAATAAGTTGTTTCTCTAGCATGGTTCCTCGTAATTATTAATATATTTTCATAGCTTCAGAAATTTATTTTACTGGCAGCTGCTTGTTCAGCATTAGTAAAATAATGATAATATTTCTATTGAGCAACTAAAATAATAGAGCTTTTTGTGCTTTTATACAAAAACCAGTATAAATATAAGAAAAATTTGGTAAACCTTATGTACATTATAAAAACAATTCAAATTTATACTATACATGTTAAAGTGCTTTCCTTATCATTGCTTTGGATGAACCGGAATCTTAGAACAGACACTATTATACTACGAAGCAGGAGGATTGGAGAACTCCATAAGGGACTTTCCTGTCTTACCAGAGATGCAGGTGTACTGGAAGTAATGGCTTATGGTGCAGGGAAAGGGAAGAGTAAGCTGTCCGGGATGATAGATCCTTTTTCACTTCTCTATTTCTATTTATACTTTGATCCGGTTAAAGATAATTATAAGGTTACAGATATTGAGCAGCTGAATGTTTTTCCTGAAATACGAGCATCTTTGGATAAGTTCTATACTGCATCATTCTGGGCAGAACTGATTTTAAGAACATTTTCCGGAGGAGGGGAATCTGAGCAGATCTATCCTCTCCTGGCTGATAGTCTGAAAATACTCAATTACTCTGCTGAAAAGGATCATATTCTTATACTCCTTCAGTTTATATGGAGATATCTCGGTATTGCAGGATTTACTCCCGATATAGAGAACTGCGGCCGTTGCGGCTGCTCACTATCCCGGATTCCTTCACTATGGTACAGTGAAGCCGAAAATTACTTTCTCTGTAATGATTGCGGAGCCGGGAATTTTTTTATTACAATCTCTCCCGGAGGAGTCAGGTATTTAAAGCATACCGCCTCACTAGATATCTCAGGGAGTATGAAAATCGGGCTTGATAAGCGTTCAGCTGAATCACTTAGAAGAGTATTGCTTGCAATGATACAGGGGATTGTTGAATACCCCCTTAATACTTTAAAAAAAGGATTACTCTACAATATGTAGAACAGGTAATGGAATAAGATATGATATGGAATAAGAAAAAAATCGATTCTGATTCTGTGAAGGTTCTGGCAAAAAAATATAGCCTCGATCTTCTTACAGCATCAATTTTTTCACGTAGGGGAATTACTGAATCTGAGGATATGAAGTTTTATCTGGAAAATGATCTCAGATTTACCCATAATCCTTTTCTTTTTGAAGAGATGGAAGATGCGGTTGACAGAATCCTCCAGGCCGCTGATGAGGGTGAAAAGGTAAAGATATTCGGAGACAGGGATGTCGACGGTATAACTTCTACGGTAATTCTCAGGAAAGGGCTTGGAAGTCTCGGGATTGATGCTGACTGGTCTCTTCCTGTTGGAAATGATCCCTATGGACTGACAATTGAAGGGGTGGATAAATTTGCAGATGAAGACGGAACTCTTATTATTACTGTAGATTGCGGAATCTCAAATATTAAGGAGATTGAATATGCCAGGGAGAAGGGAATTGATACAATAATAATTGATCACCATCTTCCTCCGGAAGAGATTCCTCCTGCTGTAGCAATAATAAATCCAAAAAGTAACGATTCCTGTTATCCCTTTAGAGATCTTGCAGCCTGCGGTGTAGTCGCTAAAGTTGTCTGGGCTCTCTCCTTTGCCAAAAATGAGTTGTACAAATCTGAAATAGTTTTAATGAATATTCGCCCTGGGAATGATACCTTTATCATCGATGCTGTCAGATTGCTGAATATGGTTGAGATTGAGCGGATTTCTGAAAATATTGTTCCTGGTGTGGTTAGGGTTGAGCAGACAAGACTCGGGGAGTTTCTCTACAATCGTCAGATTATTATCTATGACGAGAAAATTCAGACCGGAATGCTTAAAAAGGTATTTGGCGCAGATACTATGTTTGAGCTCATGGATATTGCTCCCATGATATGGGAAAAATTTCCTGGTTTGAAAAATATGAGTATTCTGGAGATGAGGGAAAAGAGCAGATCTTCGAAGTACCGTGACAGAAGTCCTGAAGAAATTGATGTGTTTTTGAATCTTATGAATGCATACATTTATGGAAAGATTGAACTCATGAAAACTAATTTTGAAGATATACTTGATCTTGTAGCTCTTGGTACACTTGCAGATATGATGCCCCTTAGGGATGAAAATAGAATACTGTTAAAGCATGGTATGAAGCTGATAAATAATTCAGAAAACCCCGGTTTGAGAGAACTGCTGTTTAAACAGAACCTTCTGGGGAAACAGATAAGCACTACCGATCTGGGGTGGCAGATAACGCCTGTAATAAATGCATCCGGCAGGTTGGGACAACCATGGAAGGCTGCAGAATTATTTATCAGCGAAGATCCTGTAGTTCAGAAGCAGATGGCCGAAGAGCTTGTGAGTATGAACAAGGAGAGAAAAAAACTCGGGGAATCTGCCTGGAAATCTGTGTTTCCAAAGGCAGGAAAAAGTTTCAAAGAACTTAACGAAAAGATGATTCTCGTTGTGGATAAAAATATTCATCGGGGAATAACCGGCATTATTGCGTCGAGACTTGCCAGAACATTCGGGGTGCCTGCAGGTGTTGTTGCATATCTGGATAATAATCTTGTTGGTTCCATGAGAAGTGCAGGAGGGGTAAATGTCAAACAGTTTCTCTCCAGGCTGGAAAAGTATTTCATTGATTATGGAGGTCATGATTATGCAGCAGGCTTTAGTTTTACTGCAGATAAACTTGCGGATCTTGAACGGGACTTTTCTAAAGAGGCAGCTAAGCTTCTAATCCCGGAAGAATCAGTAGAGTCCCTGGATATTGATGCTGAACTCCCTGTTAGGTATATGACTCCCGAAATTATCTCTATCGTAGAAACTTTTGAACCCTATGGAGAGGGAAATCCTCCTCTTGTTTTCCTTTTAAAGGGGATCATTCTTCAGAACATCGAAATAGTCGGGAGAACCGAGCAGCAGCATGTAAAAATGCTGGTTAATACAGGAGCTCACCGGTGGCCTGCCATCTATTGGAGGGCTGCGGAAAAGGTTAATGTTGAGTTTACAGCAGGAGAAAAAGTAGATATAGTTTTCAGACTTGGAAGAAACTACTTTCAGAATGTTGAGAAGCTTCAGCTTACTGTAATGGATATAAAAAGATCTGGTGTATAGGCCTGTGGTAGCAATTGTTTGAAAATAGCTTTAATGAATAGTATAGAAATAAAAATATTGTATGTTCTCGTAGTTATGCTTCTTTTACCGGCTGTTGTAACAGATGCTGCAGACAGAAATTCCCCGGAGGTTCCACTTTATTATAATACGGAATTTAAAAGAGGAGAAGTTGTTACCGTTCTGATTTCAGAAACGGAATCCCTATATACTCTGGAACTTGTAAGCAGTTTAGATAAAACCATAACAGATACTGTCTTTTTTTCATTAAGATTAGATGGATACAGTTATCAGGCCGCACTGCTGGGACTGGATTCAACCCTCGTTCCGGGGGGATACATGTTACTTGTTAAAGATGAAATAGGTGTAGTCATAATGGCTGCGAGTATCGTTGTATCTGAAAATGACTTCAAAAAAGAAGATATTTCTCTTAATTATGAAAAGAGTTCTCTTAGAACAGATCCTGATCCTGAAATTGTTAACCAGGCAGTA
>JAJRQE010000223.1 GCA_024280415.1 Spirochaetota bacterium
GATAATTCCCTTAACAAAGCAGGAGGAAAATATGAAAGCAGAAGTAGGATGTACATGGAAAGGTGATATGGCCTTTGAAGGTGATATAAACGGACATAAAATTGTTATAGATGCGACACCGGAAGTTGGTGGTAAAGATTTAGGTCCCAGACCAAAACCATTTATGCTCCTTGCCCTGGCAGGCTGTACAGGTATGGATGTAATTTCAATTTTGAAAAAGATGGAACAGGAAGTTTCCTGGTTTAATATTCGTGTTGAAGCTGATCAGACAGAGGAGCATCCCAAACATTATTCAAATTTTAACATAATTTATGAATTTAAAGCTTCCGACGACCTGAACAGATCCAAGGTTGATAAGGCAATCTCACTCTCTCAGGACAGATACTGCGGGGTAAGTGAACTCTTGAAAAAAGCAGTTCCCGTAACTCATCAGGTTTCCTACCTCTAGAATGAAAGAGGATGGTGAAAACAGCAAAATGCTGGCAAAGATGGAACTTGAAAACGGCGGCAGACTGGAATATAGAACCTATGCCCTATTGACAGGTAAATCCGGAGAAAAGACAAAGAATACAGGTGGTCTACTCTTCTTCGTAGGGGACAGGCTTATTTTTGAAGATTTTGAAAGTGAAGGAAGTTCCCTTTCTCTTCTGTTTAGGAAAAAACCAAAATATGAGAAGCTGAAATTCCAGATACAGGCAAAGGACATTAAACGCATTGATCTGATAGCCCTGTCACAGGCATCAAAAGCCATAAAGTATAATGCTCCTCCGGAAAACTTCAGAAAAGTTACTGGTCTTAGAAAACTTCTGTTTCGAAATGTTACCCAAATTCTCCTGAAAGACGGAAGTGCATTCTATTTTGAAATCTTTGATATAAAAGGCTTTACAGCCTTTATGTCTGAACGTATGTAATCTTTACAATGAATTTACTGACAGACACAACAGTCAGATTGGGATTCATTTCTCTGGCCACTCCCCTCCTCTATCTTCTTATAGGAGTTGCAGGGGGGAGTGTCGTTCTTTTTTTAACAACAAAACGAAATAAAGCTGTCCGGGAATTTACTTTCGATCTTCTTTCGGGATTTTTCCTGTTTTTAATACTGACCTGGAAGCTTCTTCCTGTTTTACTCTCTCCTTTGGAAGTGATCTCAAATCCCCTATTAATTCTCTACTCAACAGGAGGCAGATCAGGAATAGTTCTGGGTCTGATAATTGGAATAATTTATCTTGTTTACCGACTTTATAACTTTAAAAAATATTTTATAAAAAAAGAAAAGGGGAAACTTTTTCAGGATATAATCCTGAAGGATCTTCTTAAGCCTGTCATAGTTTTTTTTATTATCCTGGGAATTATTACATCCTCCCTTTTTATAGCATCCAGGGCAGTGCAAAAAATTAATTTCGATAACAATGCAGTAATATCCCCATCCGGCAGAGCAATTACAGGGGAAAAAGCGCCCTGGTTTGAACTTAGTGATGTAAATGGAAATATCTCAAACCTCAATGATTACAGAGGTAAATGGATTATACTTAACTTCTGGGCAACCTGGTGTCCTCCCTGCAGGGCAGAAATTCCGGGACTTATAAAATTCTACAGCAATATGAACAAAGGGGAAATAGTTCTTCTCGGAATAAATGCTTCCGGTACTGAAAGAGCAGAAGGCGATATTAACGGTTTTATAGGGGATTTTATAAGAGACAATGGGATAAACTTTCCCGTACTCCTCGACTTAACGGGGAAGGTATCTGCTGACTATGGAGCTTCAAGTATTCCGACAACGGTTGTTATCTCTCCGGAGGGTATTATTACAAAAATAAAAACCGGTGTAGTCGATTCCCTCTGGCTGAAATCTGCTGTAAACCAGAAATGAATCTTTTCCAATTTATCAGCCTGGAAACTGGATTCGGAATCTTTTAATCCGGAAAGCTTATAGCTCTTATAGAACACAAATCTGCACAGCGGGAACAGTGACCTGTACAATTACCGGGTATATCCACAAAAGCAGTTTTATTATTTTCATCAAACCCATACACCCCTCTGTGACAAAAAACATAACAAAGTCCGCATCCGTAGCATAAAGCAGAATCAATAGCCGGAAACCTTGGAATGACCTTCTCTGGGATTTTATTTTTTTCTGTTTCTGCTATATCCCGCATACGCCTGTATATATCAGGGAAAAGTTCTTTCTTACAGGCTCTGATATGTTTAATAAAAATTTGTCTTACTTTCATGTTCTCACCCATACCCTGAAGATGGGTTACAACTTTAATTCCCCTTAATTCCAGAGCAGTTTTCCAGCTATTTTCATTACCCCCCATATCATTTTTGGCATGGTCACCCGCTACAAGCATCAATGGGAACAGATGAACTGGACCTGAATTCTTCTTAATAAAAGGAAGAATTTTTTCGAAACCAATAGCCCCCTCGACTGTAGCAATCCTGAGATTAATATGGCTGGTATCAATTTCTTTTTGCAATACAGAGTATACTGAATCTGCAGAGTGGGTACTTCCATGTCCCATCATTACAATATCTTCACCATTAACAGAAGCGGAAAGATTACTGAGAATAGTTACCATCTGCCCAAAATCACTCTCCTCTGAAAGTAAAGGTTCCCCAATAGAAAGACCTGAAAACCTTTTCCTGTAGGGTAAAAGGGGTTCCAATATTTTATTATGAAATTCATGTCCCTTTATAAAAAGAAGGGGCTGGACTATCAGATGAGTAAACCCCTCTTCCAGCATTTTTTCTACGGCTTCCAGGGGCGAAGGGAGATAAATACCTTTTACCGCCTGCTTTCTGATAATTATATTAGAGGTAAAAGCTCTTCGGATCTCAAAACCTTTAAATATTTTTTTTACAGCTGTTTCGATGGGATTAATACATTTTAATTCTGTATCCCTATGGGTTGTCCCGAAACTTACCATAAGAATACCTTTTTTATCTTTCATATCACAACCTGCCTTTTTATGAGGGTATAACAAATGGGAACCCTCTGTATGAGATAACATCTGTATCTATATTGTATAATAGTTTAATATTGCTACTTGTAATTATATCCTTTGGAAAACTGCACTTGACGACCTTCCCCTTCTTCAGCATAAGAACTCTGCTGGAAAAACGTGCGGCAATATTCAGGTCATGAATTGCAGTCAGAACAGTTAATCCCTTTGATAATATAAGTCTATCTATTAACCTCATAACCTCAAGCTGATGATTTATATCAAGATTATTTGTGGGTTCATCCATTAAAAGGATCTCCGGCTCCTGAGCAAGAGCACAGGCAATATTAACTTTCTGCTGTTCCCCTCCACTCAGTTCTCCTACATATTGTAAAGCCATCTCCTCCAGATGGATCAACTCCAGGATTTCCCATACTTTTCTGTGATCCTCTCTGCTTATTACCCATTTTTGGTAAGGCCTTCTTCCCATCATTACCATATCGAATACCGTCACAGGCAGGTTCATACTATTCTTCTGGGGAATATAAGCTATACGTTTTGCAATATTCCTGGGTGAAATTTCCCCGATATCTTTATTATCCAGCAGAATGTTTCCCTTTTTCGGATTAATTATTAAACCTAAACACTTAAGAAGTGTCGATTTCCCGGCACCATTGGGTCCTACTATACAAAGATGCTGCTGTGCTGGTACAACAAAAGAAATATCCTGCAGTATTGGAACTTTATTGTACCGATAACTTATATTTTGGATCTCAATTTTAGGTGCTACCAGAATTTTCTCCTTTCTTTAATAATAAAATAGAGGAAAAAAGGAACTCCGATAAATGCAGTCATAACCCCAACTGGAATAGAAATACCAGGAATGAGATTCATTCCTATCAAATCTGCACCCAAAAGAATAACAGC
>JAJRQE010000224.1 GCA_024280415.1 Spirochaetota bacterium
ATATTATTTTCCTTGAGAAGCTTTGCGTTCTCTTCTTTAATGACCGATAATATCGTTTGCTTCTCTTGAAGTACTGCCATATTAGAAGTATAGCAGATACTTTTTAGCCTGTCCAGTACTATGGGGAATTCGAAGGCTTACGATTATAAAAGTCGATTTTGTTTCTATTTATCTCCAATTGACTAAGTTTACCAATGTTTAGGTGTTTTTACTAGCACTTTCTTTACTACACCTTAGTGGTTATATTTTGAATATTTTAGATTATACACTACAAGAATATTTAAATATGATATATTAAGATGAGTATTTCATAGTTGTGTTGTCAATAAATAGAGGAGGCGCATTATTCGTCCAGAATTAGAATCCAAACTTAGGGAAGTCCAGAATGAGTTTCAACAACTACCTGCAAAAAAACGAATCCCCTTTCTCGAAATTACTATTGAGAAATGGCAGCAGCAGTTGAAGGAAGATCGTGAGAAGTTCCGTACTTTACTTTCGGAAGGGGAGCTTAATGCTGATCCTGAAAATCTGTCAAAGGATCTTGATGAAGATGGATTAGCAATTTCCAGACTCCAGCTATGGCTAGATATTGATAAATCAGGAATTGAAAATATTGATTCTCCCTCTATTTTAGATACTGATTCAGAAAGCGGTTCTGAAAGTATTCATGATTCTCTGGAGACAGACCGTGATTATCTGAACATAAACCAGTTAAGTGAATATCTTGGAATATCCACAAGTACAATTTATACTATGAGTTCTAAAGGTACTATTCCAAGGACCAAATTGGGAAATCGTGTGATTTTTAATAAAGACGAAATTGATAAGTGGTTAAAGGGAAAAGAGTGAAGGGTAATAGCTTCTTAACCATACAATAAGCTATCTTTGTTGTATTATAGATCTATTAGGATTTGAAAGAGTGATGACCTTTATAGTCTTATTTCAGAATTTTTGCCTCAAATAAATATATACGGTATTGTTAATTAAGTGAATTATACTTTCTATGATTTTCCGGTTTAAAGTCTGTTTAACGAACCTGAAGATCTGTTTTGGGGATTGTTTCATTTTCATAAGCGTCTGTAATAATCTCTGAATGTTGTGTATTCATCATATCTCCTTCTTTAGGGCAGTTCGGTAAAGGGTCCAGCCCTTTTTACTTACAAACTCCCATATCATCTTCTTTAACTTTTTGTGATCTTTGTAGAAAAGTGGTTATGGGATAGTTCAAACTTTGCCATTTTATTCCTCCATTGAACTGTTTTATATAAATACTGGGGAGGATAGTTATGTCATAATTGATATGGAGTTAATCTGAATAAACGGGATGAGGGTTTGTAAGCTCTAGGATGCTGCTTGTTTTAGGTTTTCAGAGTTCTAGTAAGTCATAGAGAGTATTATATGAGTATAGGCCCTATGTTGACCCCTTTTACTCACTTGGATTTCAATGTACCTCTACGCAAATTCGTGTAACAGCATAATTGCAAATGGGAAATTAGAGATATAATAATATGCTTGTCATAGCTCTTAATCAGGTCTACACTGAACCTTGTTAAAACAAGTTAAGCCTTGGTTGTATCATTCTATTCATAGGAAATATGGAGAATTACTGTGGAAGACAGATGGTTATCTGTAGATGAGATTGGAGAATACTTAGGTGCAAAGCGGGACACAGTGTATAAATGGATCTCCGGGAAGAATATGCCTGCCCACCGTGTAGGACGGTTCTGGAAGTTTAAAAAGGATGAAGTTGATGAGTGGGTAAAGCTGGGTTCAGCAGGTAATCTCTCAAAAGCGGATGAGATAAATGATTAAAAATGATAGCAAAGAACAAATAATAAAACAAATGTACAACACTTCATTAAAAGACATTGGTGGACTAAAGGACTTGAGTGTCTTATTTAAAATTATTCGATTATATTTTACTGATCCCAATGCTCTTGATAAATCTTTGAATATACATAATGAATTTGATATTCGCACCGAAAGAGCTCGCAAAAAAGTTGAATGGGCAATAAGAATCTCAATTCTGCAGTTTTCTAATCAAAACCACATAGATTTAATTAGAAATATATTTGGAGCAAATACTCCTATCCAGGATAAAGAAATCAGTTTTTATTGGCATTTAGCCTTAAATGATAGATTGTTTAGAGACATTTCAATAAATGTCTTTAGTAAAGCTTATTATTCCGGCAGAGCTGCAATATCTAATGATGATATTATTGCCTATTTGAAGGAGTTTATACCTAAAAATGCTGATCTGCAGAAAAATTGGTCAGAAGAAACATACTATAGAATTGCAACTAAATATTTGAATTTGATGAGTAAATTAAATTTTGTAAGTACTGGTCGGATTAAATCATTTAAACATATCCGGCCATCATCAGAGGCTCAGATACTTTTTCTTTATATTGCTCAATTGTTTGAACCTGAAAATGGGAATATATTGGCCAATAAACTACTATCTCTAAGCTTCATTCCTAAAGAAGATTTCCTAAATAGGCTAAAAAGACTCTCCCTGAAAGGATACTTTAACATGAATTATACTGGATCAGCTTTGAATATTGAATTAGTCCATGACTATAAAGGAATTAACGATGTCTTATATAACTGATCATAAGCAGCAATTTGAAGATCTACAATATAATATTGA
>JAJRQE010000225.1 GCA_024280415.1 Spirochaetota bacterium
GCCAGGGGCATTCTTAATAGTATTGTTGAAGAGGATCCTGAAAATATAGATGCCCTTTTTAATCTTTCCTTTCTGGAGGGGATGGCCGGGAACAGTGAGGTTCAGGAGGAAAAATTAAACCTTATCCTGGGGAAAGAACCTAGCAATGCAAAAGCCCTCTCTTCTATGGGAGAGCTTTTGCTTGAGAAAAGGAATATACCGAAGCAGAAGGTTTTTTCAAGAAAAGTATTGAAGCAGATGAGAATAATATTGTTGCAAGAATCGGGTATGGAAATCTTCTGCTAAGGAACAAATCCTTTGAATCTTCTATTGAACAGTTTGATCATGTTGTGGAAACAAATCCTGACTATTCATTTGCCTATTCGGATCGGAGCAGAGCAAAGGCAAGTCTTAATGATGCCAATGGTGCAATTGAAGATTTAAGCAGAGCGATCGATCTTGATCCGAATTTCTACTGGAACTATATTGATCGTGGAAAATTGTTTATCTTTGCCAATGATCCTGACAGTGCCTTCCTGGATTTTGATAAAGCCATCCGGATCAACCCTGACTTTTTTTATGCCTATGTCTACAGGGGTGGGATAAATCAGGAAAATAAGGATATTGAGGCTGCCGTTTACGATTATAATAAGGTGATTGAACTTCGCCCGGACTACTATTTTGTGTATGAGTCCCTTGCACAGATAGAGTATCTCCGGGGGAATTATACCCGTGCAGGAGAGATGTTTTTGAATACAAGTAAGAATATTCCTGAAGACCCTGCATATATTCTTATGGCTGGAATCTCCTTCTATGCCGCCGGAGACAAAAACAGAGGGCTGGATATAATCAGGGCTTCTATGGATAAAATGCCAAGAGAGAGCTATTTTTATGATATAGCACGGATGTTTTCCGAACCCGGGTATGATGCATATCTGGTAAGTAAAATTTCAAGGGAGACTAAACGACCCCTAAAAGCAAGGGTGCTTTTTTATATTGCAACATTTTATAAAATTCAGGGAAATAATCGGCTTGCCAAAACCTACTTTTTGGAAGTTGCAGATGCAAAGATATACGGGATGTTTGAAACAGCACTTGCAGAGAATGAAATTAAGGATGAAATAACAGAATAGAGGCAGATCTGAAACAGGAGATACCATTTGAAAGAGAGCGATACTATAACCCGGGTTTTACTGGGAGAAAGAGAAATTATACTCCTAGGGACAGCACATGTATCCAGGGAGAGCATAGATGAAGTAAAGAAAGTAATAGAGGAAGAGAAACCGGATCATGTCTGCGTTGAGATTGATGCTTCAAGGTATAAGACAATGTCTGAAGGGCAGAACTGGGAAAATATGAAAATTGACAAGGTTCTGAAAGAGGGGAAGGGGTTTCTCCTTCTTGCAAATCTTGTACTAACCTCTTTTCAGCGTAAAATGGGGAAAAATCTGGGAACAGTCCCAGGGGAGGATATGAAAGCCGCAATTGATGTCTCAAAAGAAGCTGGAATCCCATTTTCATTTAGTGACAGGGAGATTCAGGTCACTCTCCGCAGAGCATGGTCGAAATCCTCTTTCTGGAATAAGAACAAGATGCTTGCGGCAATGGTATCATCAATCTTCTCCAAAGAGGAGCTTACCGCAGAGGAGATTGAAAAACTCAAAGAGAAGAGTGCTCTGGAAGATATGATGGAGGAGATGGCCAACTATCTCCCTTCTGTAAAAGAGGTTCTTATAGATGAGAGGGATCAGTACCTGGCCACAAATATTTTCAATGCTCCGGGCAGGAAAACTGTAGCTGTTATAGGGGCTGGTCATGCAAAAGGAATAGTCAATTGGCTCAATGACCTAAGCGAAAATAAGGTTTCAAAAGATCTGACAGAGATAAGTAAGGTTCCCAAACCTTCAAAAATAAAAAAGCTTATACCCTGGCTTATCCCTGTTGTCATTGCCGGGCTCATGGGCTTCGGGTTTTATAAATCAGGATGGAACAAAGGTATTGAGATGTCTTTCTACTGGTTTATGGTTAACGGGATTCTTTCTGCCCTTGGAGCATTGATAGCTCTGGCTCATCCTCTGACTATTGTTCTTTCATTTGTTGCTGCTCCATTTACATCATTAAATCCAACAATTGGAGTTGGAATTGTTACCGGACTCTTTGAAGGATTTATCCGAAGACCAAGGGTTTCTGATTTTGAGAATCTTCCGGAAGATATTCTGTCAATACGGGGGTTCTTTAAAAATAGGTTCACCCATGCACTTGTGGTTTTCTTTCTTTCCCGTGTAGGAAGTTCTATCGGAACTTTTATTGCCTTTCCCTTTTTATTGAATTTGATAAGATGATTGTAAAGAGGTAAACTCTTGCGTCTTTACGGATTGTATGCGACGTCTCTAGCCTTTGCCGAAAATGGATTGAATAGATTCTGAAATATTGGAGACACCCCTATAGATTCCCTGTAACGACTTACTTGTGCCGGTCTCCACAGGATTGGGACCGATAAACCTTTTATAGCCCATCTCTGCAGAGGTCTTCACCCTTCTTTCCATATGTGCAGTAGGCCTGATTTCTCCTGCAAGGCTGATCTCTCCTGCAACCGCAGTTTCCGTCGGAAATGGTATGCCGGTTCTTGCAGAATAGAGTGCACATGCCAGTGCCAGTTCTATTCCTACTTCATTCAGCTTTATTCCACCGGCTACATTTACATAAATGTCCTGATCTGCAAAACGGAGATTCAGATTTTTTTCAAGTACCGCAGCAATTCTGGAGACTCTGTTATTGTCTATCCGGTCAGAGTAAATCCTTGAAAACCCGCTTTTTGCCGGAATTGTCAGTGCCTGAATTTCTACCATTAGAGCTCTGGTTCCCTCATAAACCGGTACTGTGGCTATTCCGGGAGGTATTCCCCCGTCCCTCTGAATAAGGAAAAGGGTTGAAGGATCCTTTACCTCTCTGAGACCTGTGGACTCCATGGTAAAAAGACCCAGTTCGTCAACTGATCCGAATCTGTTTTTTGCAGCCCGCACAAACCTTATTCCGGAATTGGAGTGGTCAAAATAGAGTACTGTATCCACCATATGCTCTACAATCTTTGGACCGGCAATTATCCCCTCTTTTGTAACATGTGCAATAAAAAATATCGCAGAATTGTTATTTTTACACCAGGTTATTAGAGAGTGACCGCAGTATTTTACCTGATTAACAGTCCCTGGAACCTTTCCTGCTTCCTCTGAGACAACAGTCTGAATGGAATCCAGTATAACAAGTTCCGGCCTGGAACTATCCAGAACATCCAGAATCTTTCTAAGATCTGATTCAATGAGGAGCTCAATGTTTGGTGATTTTATACCCAGCCGGTCGGCACGCATCTTAAGCTGATTAGCAGATTCCTCTCCCGAAATGTAGAGGACTTTTCCGGTATTGTCTTCTGATTTTACAGCTCCAGCAATCTGCATCATAAGGGTTGATTTTCCTATTCCCGGCTCCCCTCCCAGAAGGACTGCAGATCCCCTCATAATTCCGCCTCCCAGAACCCGGTCGATTTCGATAAATCCGGAACTGAAACGGGGGAGTTCCGAGCTGTTAACATCATGGAGCATTACAGAACTCTTCGAAGAAAGACCGGTAGACAGGAAGTCTGATAAGCTGTTCCCGGAACTGCCGGAATTGGAGAGAGATACCTGTTCCATTGTATTCCACTTACCGCAGGAGGGGCATCTTCCCAGCCATTTAGGATCCTGATGCCCGCATTCTATACATTCAAAAACAGTTTTTTTCTTTGCCATATCTTTTTATACATTTAATTGGTCATTTATACGAGAGAAAAATCAGAAGTTCTATTCTCCTGCAGTAACCTCCGTCCCCATTGTGCTAATAATCATGCCAAAAATCATTGGTTTTGAGAAACAGAAATACACGTCCACCTGATTGATTACCAATAAATGACTCTTGTTCCAGTTTAGAAGCTCTGGCTAACAGTAATGTTACACTTTTGGAACCGGGAGGAGAAACTACAACCCAGCGTTTATCCTTTTCAGGTTGAATGTATCCTCTATAAGCTCGAAATTTAATTTTTGTGTATAGAAGGCAATGGCCTCATCATAGTCTTTAACTACCAGGGCTATATGTATAATCAATTGTTTCATACTGGATTTTCCTTTATTGATCTAATTTTTATATAACAGGATCTCTACGATTTTGCAAACTCTAAAAGGGTCATGTAGTTCCCATTGTCCGCCTCTTGGAGAGCATTGATGTATCTGCTTCTATTCTTTCCTGGATTTGACAAATCATGTTTCCCCCATGTGAAGAGTGATCCATGCAGGACATTCTCAATGAAAATATCTGCCACAAGACGTGCATGACGTCCATTACCATTAGGAAAAGGATGAATCCACACCAGCCGATGATGAAATCGTATTGTCATTTCCTCAGGGGATTCATTTTTTGTCTGTATCCATACAGGTATATCATCGTACATGTTTTGGAGATCCACAGGGATCTGATACCAGGGTACACCAATGTTTTTATTCGACTGTCGAAATTGTCCCGCCCATCTCCAGACATTACCAAACATTCTCTTGTGCAGCTGCCTGATAAACTTGTCATTGAGAATATTCTCAGGTTTAGTCTTGTCAATCCAGACCAAAGCCTCAACTATATTGTCCTGTTCCCATCGATTCAGTTCAGCCTGGGTTGTTATGTGAGTAAGGAGCAACCCATTAGACTCATTTGGATCAATGGGAGTAGCTCCCTCGGGCTGGTCGGAAGCAAGCTTCCTGCTCGCCCATGTATCCTGGGAATATTTAAAGTCGATCATTATTTATTCCATAAATTTGATGGAACTGTACGAATGAGTTCATTAACCATATCCGAAATTGCCTTCTCATTTTCTTCCCTGCTGAGTGCCTGATTTTCCAGGCTCATGGTTTGAGAAGCTTTTAAAAGGTGCCTGCTTGCAACTTCTTTTGCCTGATGGCCAATAGTATCTTCCAGACTTGTGCGTGGTACAAATCCATATACAAATATACAATCGAGACTATCTGCAATCCTGCGCATGGTCTTTATGGTAACTGATCCTGCCATCTCTTCTTTCTCTATACGTGCCACCGATTGCTGAGTTACACCAAGTCGTTCTGACAATTGTCTGGCTGTCATCCCCAGCGCATCGCGGATAGCTCTAATCCAACCTTTTGATGGCACTGTAATTTCAAGCAGAGGGTTAAACCGCAGAAGTGAAGCATCAAGTTGCTCTCTAATAAGTTTCTTTTTGTTCATAATCTTACCTCTTTGAGTTAAGGAGTTTGAATATCCTGCTCACTAACTAATATTACAACATTTAGATTGTATTATTGTCAAGTTAAAACAATTTATATATTGTATAGTAACCTTTATTTTACAATATTTATATTGTATTCTTTCTGGTTTGGATTAAATACTCTATGTAAGTTGTATGGTCACATGGAATCAATAATTGTATCCTGGATCACATCATACTCAAGTCGAATATATGAATCCTGCCTTTTCCAACAGTTCTGCTAATGAACTCTCAACACGTTCGTCTTCGAACTGAATGTTCCTCCGTCCCTGGATATCTTGCTTTAGATGCAGAGGGTCTGCATCCATATTTTTATGAAAGAGTTTATACCCTTGATTGTCGATTCATATGTACATTTAACTTGCATTTAAATCGATACCAGCATAGAATTTATGCTGAGAGTTATAAAATCTCATTAGGCTTACTTCCGTGGAAAATTGGTTTTGCGGTTATTATGCCGCACCCCGGAGGGAGTTTGCGAGTATCCAATCACTGCACTGGATTTTTACTCCGCTATTCTCCGTAAAAACCAATGTGTTCAAACGTTATCTTGTTTAAGTGGGTTTATAATATTACATTAAATAATGTGCTTTAAAATATAAGGGAGTATATATATGATAAAAAATTCAAAAAACAATCAATCTTCCAAAAGTTCAAATAATCGTGTCGGCTTGAGCATGGCATTAGGTGCGGGTATGGGAGTTGCAATTGGAGCTGGAGCCGGGGCCGTAATACTTTAGTGCTCAGATAAATTCCCCCCTTTGATGCTCACTTTTCTCCCCCCCTGTTACTGAGAGAAGTTGGAGAATTATAGAATAGGAAGAAATTATCGATAATAAAGAATCAGTACTACAGTTTGTTATTTAGTGGATATAGACTCATACAATCACCACAGTTTTGCCAGATGGCTGGAAGAGTGGTTCAAAGATACTCCCTGCTGTCTTTGTGGTGAAATACATGAGGTAAAAATACATCAGTTTGTTGATAGAAATATTTCACCGGATAATAGTAGGGTTCTAATCGTTATTAGAATTATTTGTAATAGTAATTTTAAAAAAAGAGAAGAAACAGGAGAGAAGCTCCAATATACAATAACGATGCTACCAGGATTTCTGATTCCTCACAGTAGGGTTCCACTACCAGATATCTACAAGGCAATGGATGAATATTTAAGCGGCAGGGAGACAATCCAGCAGGAAGCGGCTTTAATAATGAATTGTCAGTCTCGTCACTCTTTCCGGCTCTACTATGGTCGATTCTGTAAATTTGCGAGTAAATGGCTCTCTTTTCTTTCCACGGTTTTTCCGGAAATTATAGAAAAAGAAATAGTTGTGGAGATCGGGGGGAAATGGAAACAAATCAAAAAGATATTAAAAGGTCTTACAGTGGGGACGATGGAGGGATTATCTGATTCATCAGGGCTCTGCCGCCGTTTTGAATATGCTCACACCATTCTTTCTGGTTATAAAATGGGACTTGGGCCATAAAAAAACTGAGTTCTATACACATAGAACTCAGTTTTAGACGATCATGTCTTAGTATGAACAAGAACATGATCAAAATCAGTACTTACAGTACTGTTATCATCGGCAGAAATCATTTCTTTCTGGACCATAAACCGGAAAGGGTACGGATATGGTCGAGATAGAACTACATCAAATATCCCGGAAATATGAATCCTACCGGTTGAAGAATAAATACGCAGAAAGCCAACTCCTAAGTTCTATTGCTGAAACAGGGATCAGGGAGCCTCTGATATGTACCGCAAAGTCAAGCGAGCAATATATACTGCTTGACGGTTACAAAAGGCTCAGATGTCTATTACGATTAAATATCCATATTGTTCCAGTTCATTCGCTCGGTAGTGATGAACAGGATGGTATCATAGAGCTGATCCGTGTTTCCAATAGCAAATCCCTGCAGACACTTGAGCAGTCCTGTTTTGTCGATGAATTACATAAAAGATTCGGTATGACTGCAAGTGGCATTGCTGAAAGACTTGATGTATCACCGGCATGGGTCAGTCTCCGCCTGGGGTTGATCGAAGAGATGAGTGAGACAGTTAGGATGAACATTTTTTCCGGTAGATTCCCTATACGTTCCTATATGTATTCTCTCAAACCTTTTACACGCGTAAAAGGTGCAGAAAAACATTTAGTAGATCGTTTTGTCTCCCATGTCTCAGGGAAGCACCTCAGTACAAGAGATATGGACAGATTGATATATGGATATTTTCGTGGAGGAGAACACATTAGAAAACAGATTGAAGATGGACATTTAAATTGGACCTTGAAAGTTTTAAAAGATAATACAGCGTCACTTTCCCAGGAGGCAGATCTGAATATGGAAGAGAGAAGAGTTATCAATGACCTGGAAATCTTACAGAAATATATCGTCAAGGTGATACGCTATTTTTCATCTGTTGTTTCATCCGGCTCTCCCAGGACGCATGGGCGAGCAGGTAGGATGCATTGCCGAGCAGAGAGTGGAACGAACGACCAGGCAAGCTTGCTTCCGACCAGCCCCTTTAAAAAGAACGCATTGCTTTTGATAAAAGGAATTATGGATTCCATAGAACCTTTAAGAAAACAGATAGGTGAGTTTTATGATCAGTGAGAACCTTAGGGAAACCATCAGAACACTTTTTAGTACGGGAACAGCTAAAAAGGAGATAGCACGGCTTTTAAATATCAACATAAAAACAGTCAGGTCAATATTAAACAGTAATACAGCTACCCTAAAAGAGAGAGCCGATAAGATAGAAGTTTCAGATGAACTACTGCAGTCATTGTACATCTCGTGCAGGGGTTATGCTCACAGAATGCAGGAAATACTTGAGGAAGAATATCAGATTGAAATTGGTTATTCCACATTGACCCGGCTGATCCGGGAAAAGGATATGAGAAAGAAAAAGAAAATACGAAGCAGCCATTATGAAGATGTCCCTGGAGAGGAGATGCAGCATGATACCTCTCCCTACACACTTGAGATTGACGGGATAAAGAGAAAAGTAATAGCCAGTAGCTTGTACATCAGGTACTCGAAGATGCGGTACATAAGATTTTATCCGGTGTTTAATAGAGTCGTGATGAAGTGTTTCTTCCATGAAGCCCTTCATTACTTTGGGTTTAGTGCATCGGTTTGTATAATTGATAATACAAACCTTGCCATAATTGCCGGAACTGGAGGGAATGCCATTTTCAACAGGGAAATGATTGAATTTGCCAATCAATTCGGTTTCCGTTGGCAGGCACACAGAATAATGCATTCGGACAGAAAAGCAGGAGTAGAACGCAGTTTCTACACGTTAGAAACTTCCTTTTTCCCCGGAAGATTATTTTCCAGCTTTGAAGATCTGAACCTCAAGGCCATAGAGTGGGCCACCGTCCGTTATGCAGGGCGTCCCCAATCTAAAACAAAGCTGATTCCTCTACAATTGTTTGAACATGAAAAACCTTTCCTGCTCAGGGTCAATGAGTACCTGCAGCCTCCCTACCGTTGCCACCATCGTCTTATTGATGCCTATGGATATATTTCCTTTAACGGGAATTATTACTGGATCCCGGAAGATGCAGAGAAAAAGGGGCGGCAGTTTAAATTATTGGAATATGAAAAGAAGATAGAAATCTATCAGAAAAGAAACAAACTGACTGAATACAGTTTACCAGCTTATGACATTAAGAATAAAAGGTTTTGTCCTCCCCATCTGAAGATTAAAACCAAACCAAATAACAGAAAAAAAGGTTTTACAGAAGAAGAGAGAGCTCTTCGAGCCATAGGAGCTGTCTGCTGCACATATCTTGATTTTATTCACTCCTCCGAGTGCACTTGCCGTCAGAAGCCAAAACTGATACGGGACCTTTATTCTCTATCCAAAAGGCTCAGCAATGATAGCTTCACGGAAACTCTGGAACAGGCTTTAAAGTTCAAAGTAGATGCCATCCGCTCTCTCGAACGGATATCACAAAACCTTTTTCAAAAAGATCTTTTCGATGAGATTGAGAGCCCTGTTAATTCAGATTACCAGAACAGGGAAAAGTACAGAGCAGGCCGGTTTTCCAGCGAAGCTGATCTAAAGAGATTCCAGACCCTTCTGGAAAATGAGGCTGGTCGCCAACAAGTTGGCTGCTCGCCTATGAGTCGTACCGCAGGTGCTTGCACCGAGGAACGATCTCAGCAACCTAAGGAAGAAAATAATGAGTAACATACCAAGTAGAGAATTAAAAAAACTCCGTCTTTATCATACCCTGGAAAATTGGGACAAGATCATAAAGGAAGCCGACAAAAGGAACCTTTCATACTCCCGTTTCCTCATCCAGATAATTGAGATGGAGAACGATAGCAAGCTGGAGAGAGAACGCCTTGCCAGAATAGACAGAGCTAAAATCCCCATAGAATACTCCATTGAAACCTATCCGTTTAAGTTGCAGCCGAAATTAAACAGGAAACACATCATGGAAAGCTACGATTCGATGAATTACATAGGTGAAAACAAGAACCTCCTTTTTATCGGCCCAACAGGTTGCGGCAAGACGGGTTTGTCCACGGCCTTTCTGACTCATGCTCTAAATCATGGATACAAGGGACGTTTCATCGACTTTAGTGAATTGATCCATATTCTTTATCAGTCCAGGGGTGATCATTCAGAACAGAAGATTGTAGGTCAGTTTGTCCGCTATGATGTTCTTCTGATTGATGAACTGGGTTATATCTCCTGCCAGAAAGAACAGGCCAGTCTATTCTTTGATCTCCTAAGACGACGCCATGAGAAATCTACGACCATCATCACAACTCAACTCGGCTTTGATGAATGGGGGAATTTTCTCCATGATCCACACATTGTTGCGGCTCTTCTGGATCGGATGACATCTAATTGTTTGTTGCATACTGAAATAGGACAAAGGGGGGAATTTCCACTTGCAAAAAACAATCTAATTGTACTATTTTCAATATGAAAGATTGTCAGAGTATCAGAGGTAAGAAAGTTCAATACTAAGTCGACATATTCCTGACCCGTAAATCATATTAAAATATGGTCCAATACCAGACTCTGTTCTTCAATACAGAATTCTAAAAACACGAATCTCTTTTCTCAGTTTAAACTGTGTGCACTCCTGTGTATGTAAAGAGGGAATTTAAGAGAGTATTAAGGGGGGAATTTATCTGAGCGCTAAAGGTAATAGGAAATATTGCATTTGGAACCGGTGTGGGTATTGCTCTTGGGGCAGGTATCGGTATGTTAATCGCTATGATTAAACGTTAGAATAAACATTAAGAGAAGTGAATGAACCAATAATATTTGGTATAATTAAAAATTGGAGCATAATTATGAAACAGTAATGCACTATATTAATTTGTATGGCTGATCTGGATAAGCTTTGCTGTTATCACCCTTTAAATCGGCTTTTCTCAAGGATGGATATTGGTCTGTAACATAGTCGTTGTTGGAGTTATAGCCCGGATTGTATATCTAAAATTCTTTCCTGATATTTCAGTAATAATAGGATATGGTTCAGTAGTTGATGAAACTGCAAAAATACTTTCATTAATTCATCTTCCCGTTATGTTGATCCCATAATAGCCGGACATCAATTTCAACAAAATTGGGAATAACAAAATGACTGTAACCCCCAAATAGCGCTCGTACGGATCCTTCAAGTCTGTCTATTCAGTAATTTTATTATCAAGCAAATAATTATTCCGGAATAACCCCTTGCTCAGTTGAAGATATAATCTTCAGATTCTTCAGTGAAGCCTGCTTCAACCAGGTTGTTAGGAATGGTCGCCATCTAATTTCCTAAAAAACATCAATCAACCATTCTTGTTTTTAATTTATTTTCTTTTTTTTGAAAAACCATACCGATTGATATATATTTTAAATTGTCTTTAAACAAATACCTTTATTATTTGCATTTTGTGGGACTGAGGTAGCGAAGCTGAATCTGGTAAAAAACTAATAAAATAGCCGGATAACATTTTAAAATGAGAGTATTAAGTTGAAGTTTTTCGGTTTAGCATACTAAGTTTATTTTTTTGAGATTCGTGGGTTAAGAATAAAGGCTTCAAAACAAATTTAAACTATCCAGAGGACTTCTCACATTATATTTATTCCGATTAAGAACATGATTGTATCTCATTGTAGTCCTCACATCTTTATGATCAAGCAATTCCTGAACAGTTCTGATATCACAACCATCTTGTAGAGAGATACTGCAAAATGTTGTGTATGAGAAATCATACCCTCCGACAAAATCTCTATGCAGCTTCTTTCTTTAGCTCTCCATCTGTGAAAATTCTTCCCTCCAATACAAGTGGAATTAATTTATGACCCTTTAGTTTCTTCCAGGTTTTCTGAGCCTCAAGTGCGAGCTTGAAAACCATTGTAAGAGTAGCCATTCTGGATCCACTTCCTTTTGTTTTTTTAGTCCTGAGGCGGACAGTTTCAAATGTTGATTCAATGGGATTCGTTGTCAAGATATGTGTCCAGTGTATTGCTGGAAAATCATAGAAACTGAATAAATCTTCTTTATCCTTCACAAGAGTATCCACCGCCTTCGGATATTTTGCCTCGTAGATTTTCACGAAGTGATTATATGCTTCTAAGGCATCTTCTTTTGTGGAAGCCATGTATATTTCATGTATAAGAGATTTTGCCTTCGCCTGAACACTCTTTGGGAGCTTATCAAGGATATTAGCTGTCTTATGAACGTAAGCATCGTGGTCTTTTTGTTTCAGGGAATACTTCATCCAGAGCAGTCCAGAATGCAAGCGCACCATCTCCTATGGCAAGCTTGGGAGAGATTGTAAGACCACGCTTCTTTAAATCCAGTAATATTTCTCTCCAGCTCAGTTTACTTTCTCTGTAGCCATCGCTGACGGCCACCAATTCCTTGTTTCCATGCTTGTTGCACCCATAATAACCAGAATACAGGATCTTTCATTCTCAAGACGTACATTATAATAGATTCCATCTACCCAGAAATAAACCTATTCCTTATTACTTAGATCTCTGCCGGACCATTCCTTGTAATCATCTTCCCAACCCTTCTTGAGGCGGACTATGTTTGCTGGAGATAACCCTTTTACTCCATCTCCTAGAATTGCAGAAGGTCTCTTTAACATTCTGTAGATTTGATTCTCGGGTTCTCTTACCCGAGGCTGTTTCAGATTAAGCGCTCCTGCACCGGTTAAAATATCTCTTTCAGGCAAATATCCATTCCTTACAACTATTTGCTTCCCAGTTTCATCAGTAAAATTTTGATGACTGTCAACATACTACTGTACTTCGTTTTCCAAAGCTAACTGCAGCATCTTTCTTGCACCTTCCCTGGCTATTAAATCCAGAACTGACCAGGTCTCTGTATCTTTTCTAAATTGTACTTCTTGTGTGGAATCTTTCATGAGCATATTCTCCTTTTAGTAAAATATTGTTTTCCAATTCTATTTTACCGGAGGGTATACTCTTTTTCTACTCTATACACAACTTTTGATTATATCTCTAAGTTAACTTATTCAGTTGTTTGTGCAGCTTGCAAAGACCAAAGATGTTCTGTTTGTCCGTTGGCTTATGTGATTTTTACTCGCATATTTTGGTTCCTGATGCAACGAAAACACCACCACGATTGAATGATGTATCAACCTGAAAATTACCAACCTTTGTTTCGAGATACTGCAAAATAGGTCTGTTGACTTCGCCTTTTCCGACCCATTTAACAAAACGACCTCTCAATGATGGCTTTTCAATATACCAATCCATAATCACAATTCGCCCATTTAGCGATAACATTGAAACTAGTTTATCAATAACGCTCCGCCAATGGGGGAAACCAGAAAGCCCTAGATCACACAATATTGCATCGAAACCTTGAAAATCATTAACTTCAAGAGCTTCACTTACTATGCTACAACTTAAATTAGTAACGTCTTTATTCAACAACTTTATATTGTTCCATTTGTTCTGATCAATTTTATTCTGCGCTTTGTCCAACATTCCTAACGATATATCAACACCAACAATTATTCCACTATTTTTCAAATAATTCTGGAAGTGCTCAAAATTCTGGCCAGTACCTACGGGCACATTTAAAATTGTTTTTCCCTTGCTAATTCGTAGCTCTTTCACCGCTTGCAATCTTGCTTTGTGGTAATACGCCTTTGGAGAAAATAGATCGTACACTTCCGAAAAATGATTATAATATGCCGTAACTTTATCTTGTTTTTCTACTTCATATTTTTCCATATTCTCCTCACAATATGCACATAACCTAGAACTTAGATGCTTCACCGCTCAAAAATCACTTACAGTTTATCACTATCCAACTTAACGATTGAGTTCATCTGCATTTTGGAGTGCAGCGGAAAAATGTCGGGTGGAACGATTTGGTACGCCCGACATGGTTGTACACTTATGGGGTGAAAGTCCCCTACAGCTACCCACGTATAGTAAATATGCTATACCAACTGTTAGTCGAAGGCAAGGGCATTTTCGTGAGGGAGTGTCTGAAGGAAGCCTAAGTACAAAACCGGGAGCCCATGTACAAGAATGTGATA
>JAJRQE010000226.1 GCA_024280415.1 Spirochaetota bacterium
ACCATCTCCCTGCCATTCCATTTCGGGCATTATTTTTGATGTATGGCGAAGTTCCTTTGTTCGTTCCATTCGTACGTTTACGTTGTCTTCTTCGTCAAGTTCATCAATAAAAATTATTTTGTCCGGGATCTCAAAAGTTCCTCCACAAATTAAAGAGGAGGGATCTTTTACTGCCTTCTCTCCAAAGGGTTCAAGATTGTTGTATCCAAAGTGAGCAGTTACAGGAGCCATATAGTCAAAGTCTCTTTCATAGACAGTACCCACACCTATGCCACCATCAATTTTTCTTGAAATACCATCTCCGTTTCGTTCGGGATATTCGCCGGAGTCAACAAAGAATCCCTCTTCTACAGCTTTGAAGTATCCTCCTTTTTCGATCATCTCTTCCAGAAAAAGCACAGACCTCTCTTTTAGTTCTCTTACTTTGTCACCCAGTTCACTGTTGTGGCGTTTAATTTCCAGCATAGTCCCCAGGCCGTCCATACCTGCAAAGGCTTGTTTTGCTGTATCTGTTCCTTCCATATTGTAGATATGCCATGGAACATTTCGACCTTCATCGGGAGTAATGGTAGACTGGATATCTACAGAAGTAAGTTCAGAAATAAGAAGGTTAAGTGTGTGGGATACTGTAGCTTCTCTGGTTGAAGAACTCATGTATTTAGTATTCTGTTGAGCCCTCATTTTGTATTCTTTAAAAACTTCCCTTAAAGCAACCGCATAGGGCAGATCCATTCGCATGCAAGGTGCCGGAGGAGCTGTGGGCGGTACTGTAGAAAGGCAGATGTTCTCTTTTTTTATTCCTGCCTTAACTGAGAAAATGCAGTTTATACCGTGCTGGACCATAAGTTCCGGCATTACCTTCCATGCTTCCCTTGCTGTGGCGTTTGCGTTATGAGCACCGTCTATCTGGGCAATTCCAGCCCAGGCAATCATTTTTTTTGCTACTGCCGCATCTACAAAACTCCTTACCATATTTATGTTTCTATAGATTACGTTGTACTGGGGGTCCTGATGGGCACCGTTCACTCCTTCTTCGGCAAACATTACGGCCATTTCGGGTCCTGCAACACCGCTTATATAGGAGTGGTAGTTAATTGGTCTTCCCACTTCATCTTCTATTAGATCCAGGGCTTTTCTCTGTGCTCTTATTTGTTTTCTTGTTATTGGGACACCGCCTATTCCCTGGGGTGTCCCTTCGATAAGGCCTTCCATATGGCTTTGACCAGCTGTTCGTATAACCATCAGATGATCCGCTCCGTGCCATGCAGCCATTCTCATTCTGCGGATATCATCTTCGAATCTGCCCGAGGCTATTTCTGTTGTTATAGAGCATGCTGGTTGGGGGTCTATATTGTCAAAGTAGTGAGCGGCAGGGAGAGGGATGGAGTTTTTAAGGTTTTGTGAGGTTTCAAGATATGTGAATTTGCCTATCTTCGTTGAGACGCAAGATCTTGCGTCTTTACTATTGGAAGAGATCTGTTGGGGGGGATCTCTTTCCTTTGACCGCCAGATCCATTCCCGTCGTCTCGGATGGTAGTTTTCCAGATCTTTCAGGATGTTTCCGATGTCCAGTTTTTCGTTTAGGTTGAGAGACGCAAGATCTTGCGTCTTTACGAGTTTATCCATTGGATCTGTGCTCCAGTTGAGACGCAAGATCTTGCGTCTTTACTTCGAAAAAGGTATCTATCTCATCCCAAAGAAGTCCTTCTGCAAGTTGTAGACCGGCTTCCCTTATTTCGAGGTCTTTTTCTTTTGCAGTCTTATAAACGATATGACCGGCTCCTCTTCCCATAAGACCGTGATCCATTACTTGTTTCACTATGGCTGTGGATTCCAGGCTGGAAAAGCCCATTCTTAATAGGACTGATCGTTCAATTGAGGGGCTGGTATGGGTTTCTGCCAGTTTTATTACAGGATCCATTAGTTTTTCTGTTAATTCCCAGAATCTTGCTTCCAGCTGTTCCTCTGAGAGATCTTTTAAGTGTTCTCTTCGTTCCTGATAATCGTCTGTTCTCTCTTTTGCTCTTTCCATTGCTTCCTCTTTTACTAATTCATTTTATAGCTCTATGGTTCTAATAATTTCTTTTACAATTTCCGGTCTGCTTTTTGTTTCATCAGCAAGAAATTTTATATCTTCATCTGTAATATTTTTATGTTTATCTCTATTTATTTCTTTTAAACTATTTGTAATCAGAGATTGTCTTAATTTATTAAGATTTATATCCTGAACTGTTATACATGAAGGATGAGAGGGAAGAATAATTGATTTTCCCGGAACCTCATCTGCAGGATTACCTAAACTAATTTTAATGCCATTATTTCGTGCAAATGTAAGCTGGGGCTGAAGATGTTTTCCTGCACCTGTATATTCAGTCTCCTGAACAATTATAGTTTGATTTTTGTCCATCTCCTGAGCAATTGCAAAAGCGGCAGCCAAAGAGACATTCCCTGCAGGACCTCTTTCAAGGCCTTCCAGTTGTGCAAGAGCTTCGGTCATATAAAAAACTTCTCCCTGGTTTACTGTTACGTATCTGTCCATATATCTAAGAGGTCTGGCTGCGGATCTCGGAACATCAGATCTGTCTGGGACAGTGGCAAAGGGTATTCCGAATCCTGTATGCCCTGTGGTGAAGGATTTTTTATTAAAATCGCTGTCACTTGCCATATGCAGCCCCTTAAGGTTAACGCTGGCGGCAATTATCTCTGTTTTATCTGCTCCGGCTTTTATTAACCCCCTGGCTGTCCCTGTTAAGTTTCCACCGCCTGCATTGGTTATAACAACCGTATCCGGACTTTTTCCTGTACGTTCTATCATCTGCTTATTTAACTCGTATCCAAGAGTTTCTACCCCAGCAATTCCAAATGGAGTGTACAGGGATGCATTGAAGTAACCAGTTTCTTCCAAAAGTTTAAGAAAAGTGTAAAAAAGCTCAGGACCTACAGATAATTGAACAACTTCTGCGCCAAATGCTTCACACTTTCGGGCTTTTTCAATAATCTCCGGCTGGCCCTTACCTTTTGAATCGTAACATTCCTGTACAATTATACAGTTCATGCCCCTCATTGCAGCCTGACTTGCCACTGCTGCACCGTAGTTTCCGCTGGTTGCTGCTATAACACCGGAAAATCCAAGTTTTTTTGCATGGTAAACAGCAGTTGCAGCTCTTCTTGCTTTGAAACTGCCCGAAGGGTTGGAGGCTTCATCCTTTAGAAATATCCTTGCTCCCTTTCCTTTCGGAACAAGGGATCTTGCCAGATTTGTAAGGTTATGGAGTTCATACATGGGAGTATTTCCTACACCTGTCTCTTCCTGAATACCCCTTATCTCTTTGAGACTGTATCCAACTTTCTCCATCATCCTTTCGTAATCGAAAGCAATAGAACCGGATTCAAAGAGTGAGTAGTCTATACCCACAGATTTTTTCATAATTTCATTTTTTCTTTTCATGAGCTCAAGGTAGTTGTTTTTCATTGGGATATTTCTCCCATTAAATCTTTTAGTTGTTTATCAATTGTAAGAATTTCTGGAATAAACTCTCCAAAATCATGGTTGTAAGATGGATTTATTTCTATTATTTCTCCGGAAATTTTTCTTCCGGTAATTGTCTCAATTTCTACTTTTTTCCCAATTTCAGCTTTTCCAGTAATTAATAATCCTTTAGCCCACAATTCATATGGTACTTTTGCTGTATCAACAGGAACCCTGGGTGCCCTGTCTTCAGCTTCTATTAAAATAGAATGTATCCGAACCCAATCACCTTTTTTAGCTGTCATAATCTTATCTTTTAACTATCATTTTTACTGTGAACTGCTCCCGAGGTTTTTTCATCCTCGATCACTGAGTGCGACGAAGTCGTGTATCGAAGTGATCCTCTCTCTCATATCACCCATAATTGCCCTGGGAACCGGAAGGTCGAGCATTGTTTTTAACCCAGGTGATGCATTTATAATCTGGGGGATCATGTTTACACACATGGCAATAGTTCCAATTCCACCAGGTACTTCCGGCTTAATAGAAAGATTTATGTTCGGTGTTCCTTTTATAGTCACATAATCTCCCGTATCTGTTCCCTCTATTTGAGGTTCAATCTGCTGAGGGTGAACCATCTCCACTTTTAATTTACCATCAACATATCCGTAACCATTCATACTACAGCCTGCTACATTTCCCGCTTCCACTTCAATATATTTTGTTTTTCGAGGTACTGATGTAATTATTGGTTCCTGGGTCTGCTGCACTTTGCTGCTTAACTTCCATCCAATTGCATTTGTAATCATACCTACAGATTCGTTAAAACCAACATGCCCTGCTAAAGATCCATCAGCAACTCCACTAATAAAAGCTTCTTTTGTAAGTCCTACTCCCTGTTCCTCCATGACTGCCGGGCCAAAGGGAGACAGGCTGTTAACACGTTCTGCTTTAATATGATCAACATCAATACTGGCTCCTGTCATGAGTACTACAAGAAGATCCATTATCAGGCCTGGATTGATACCTGTTCCCAGAACGGAAACACCATTGGCTTTTGCTATTTTATCCATTTGGGCGGTAAGTTCCGGTTCTGAAGCATAAGGGTAGGCCATTTCTTCGGCTGTCGATACAATATTTAGTTTGTTTTCCAGGAGGTAAACTATTTTTTCATATGCTTTTTTTGTAAAGGAATCTGTTGCAAGAAGGACAACATCTGCACAGTTGGGGGATATAATATCTTCAATTTTTCCTTTTATTATTACTTCGGGGTGGCTGATATTATCTGTATTATTAAAATTTCCGCTGGATTGTAGAATGCTAAGCATATCACGCCCTTTTCGATCAGGGTGGGAATCGCAGATACCTGTTATTACTACACCTTTTTTCTTAAGGAGCATCTCTGCCATTCCGCTTCCCATGGCTCCAAAGCCCCAGATTATAACTTTAATTTTTTCCATCCCGTCTCCTGGCTATGTAAGTTACTATCGTAGTAGTAATAAGTATATTAAGTTTAGTTATGTTGTCAATTGATTTATATGTAAAATACAGAGATTTAATTCTGATGGTAAGGTTTCTATCGGAAGGGGGTGGATTATTTCTAAAAAGCTTTTTTGTGGTATTAACTTTAAGTTATTGTATATATAATTTAACTTATGAAAAAACATTCAATTAAATCCAAGCAAAATAATTCAAAAAACTGTGTAGTCTGTGGAATTGGAAATGATCTGAGTTTAAAAGCCAGGTTTTATGAAACAGAAAATGATGAACTTGTTGCTCTGTTCACACCCCAGGAACATCATCAAAGCTATCCCAATATAATGCACGGTGGTATGTCTTCTGCTATATTGGATGAGGTAATCGGCCGGGCTATTATGTCAAAATATAAGGATCAGGTCTGGGGTGTTACAGTGGAGTTAAATCTTCGTTATAAGAAACCTGTTCCTCTGTATAAAGAACTAAAAGTGGTCGGGCGTATTACAAAAGAAAGGGGCCCCATTTTTGAAGGCACCGGAGAGATTTTTCTTCCAAATGGTGAAGTTGCAGTGACAGCTACAGGTAAGTATTTGAAAATGTCTATTGATAAAATATCTCCAGGTGAGTTTTCGGATAGTGAGTGGTTTTTAATGGAAGATGAATCTGAGGTTCATACTATAGATGTATAAATCTACTCTAATAAAAAATGCTGCTGCAATAGTAAGCTGTGATGATAATGATGCTGTATATTATGATAGTGACATTCTAATACGAGGTACTGAAATTATACAAATTAGAAAAAATATCAAAGAGCCTGCAGATGAAATAATTGATGCCAGTGGCAAGTTTATATATCCTGGTCTGGTAAATACTCACCACCATTTTTTTCAGACCTTTGTACGTAATCTTGCAACAGTTGATTATCCCAATATGTCAGTAATAAACTGGATTAACGAAATATACGAGATATTTAAATATATGGATGAGGATGCAATCTATTACTCCTCTCTATCTGCAATAGCAGATCTTATTAAGCATGGTTCAACAACTGCTTTCGATCATCAGTACTGTTATCCGAAGCATACTGGTAAACATCTGGTCGACAGACAGATGGATGCCGCACATCTTCTTGGAATCCGCTATCATGCAGGCAGGGGGGCTAATACTCTGCCGAAAAGTAAAGGAAGTACTGTCCCTGATGAAATGGTTGAGACGACAGATGAGTTTCTTAGGGATTGTGAACGGTTAATAGATAAATATCATGATTCGGATCCCTTTAGTATGAGGCAGATTGTTGTTGCTCCATGTCAGCCCATAAACTGTTATAAAGAAACTTTTATAGAATCGATTAGCCTTGCCAGAGATAAAGGAGTCTATCTTCATACCCATCTTGGAGAGGGCGAAAATGAACCTATGTTTGAACGCTGGGGAAAAAGAACTCTGGATTGGTGTGAGGATATTGGTTTTACTGGACCGGATGTCTGGTATGCCCATGGTTGGGAATTAACACCCGAAGAGTACAGAGTAATGGCAAGAACAAAAACAGGACTGTCCCATTGTCCTGCACCTGCTGTCTTAGGAGGATTTCCAATTATTGATATTCCTTCAATGAATAATGCCGGTATGAGTTTAAGTCTTGGTTGTGATGGTTCTGCAACAAATGACTCTTCAAATTTACTTGATTCTCTTCGAATGGCTTATCTTATGCAGTCTTTTCACAGTAAAGAGAGGGGAGGATCTCCTTCCTCCTACGAAATGTTAAAGATTGCTACTGTCGGCGGTGCTAAAATGATGGGAAGAAATGATATTGGTACTCTGGAAACTGGAAAAGGGGCTGATCTATTTATGATAGATACTGAAAAACTGGAATATTCCGGTGCTCTTCATGACCCGGCTAATTTCCTTGCACGTATGGGTGCAGCAGGACCAGTATGGCTTACTATGATAAATGGAAAGGTTGTATATAAAGGTGGTGTTTTGCAGGGAATAGATGAAAGGAAGCTGGCAGAAGAGGCTGAGAGAACATGTACCAGGGTAATAAGAACTCAGAGTTCAAAATATAGATAAGCATAATAGGAACTCTGTTGTGCAAACACAGAGTGAATGGATAAAGCTAAAAATAAATCTTTTTCTGAAAGTTTCAGGATACCAAGTTGTTGGAATGCCCTCATTATTCACATCGGATTTGAAGGATTGAAGCAGAAAAAAGTAAATAGCCATCAAGTAGTAGAAGGCACTGTTTGCAGCAAATCTTTTTAAGGGTAACTGTTTATCTGAATAATAAAATTTTATTTCAACAATTAAGACAGTACATAACAGAAATTTCTACATTTTGGCGCTTTCTCTGAAAATTCGATTGACAAGCAATATAACTTTCCCTATCATTTAATACTAAAGGGATCAAAGTCTGGTCTCCGCATCCACGGGCTGGGCTTTTTTTAGATTACTGTTTTCTGTTATCATTTAATCAATTTATAAGCAATATAACTTTTCCTATCATTAGTTCCTTAATTTTTAACAAAAAGTTACTGTCATCAACCGCATATTGATCCAACTCACATTCTTACACAAAGAGCAGTAAACTTAGCAAGAGATTCAGCTTTAGTTGCTTCTTCAGAAGCTTTATTGAAAGTTAAATCTTTTAGTGGAGTAGATTAAATAAAAAAAATATTTTTAGAGGGATATTAAAAATTGAAAAATAAAAAAATTTTATTTACTTTGGCTGAGGATGAATTAAAATCAAATGATTCTACTTTTGCTGTAAAATATTCTGTTGATGAAGAGGATTGTTTCGATTTCTCAACTGGTTTAAAAAACTTAGATCATTCTGTTTATTTTGTTAATTGGAAAGATTTAGATTTTAATAAAAGAGAATTTTCTAGAATGTTTGATGATAACACTAAATCTTTTATTGAACCGTTATCTATAGATGAAATGGATTTAATTTTTATCTATAAACAAGAAGATTTTTTATTTGATATTCCTAAATTTTATAGTATGTTGGATATTTTTGATTCAACTTCTGCTTTAAAAATTAATGATACAAAAACTATTAAAAAAAACATATCTAAAGAATATTTAATGGATTTAACTGAAGCAGGAATTTCTTCAGTTCCAACTTATTATATTAATGATGCTGTTTTAAAAAGAATAGATAAAGGTGAAGAATTCGTTATTAAACCTAAAATAGGCGAGCGAGGAACTTCTCAAAAGAAAATTTCTAGTTTAGATGAATTAGATAGTTTTGATAATTTAGATGATTATCTTGCTCAAGAATTTTCTCCAGATATTAGAAATGGTGAGAGAAGTCTTGTTTTTTTAGGTAAGGAATATTCTCATGCAGTTATTAAAAAACCTAACCCTGAAGATCTAAATGAATATAGATGTAATGAGTCTTTAGGCGGTACTGTTGCAGTTTATGATCCTCCTGAAAAAGAATTATCTTTTTGTAATTCGATATTGAATTATTGGGAATCTTCAGGTTATCCAGTTCATTTTAGTAGAATTGATTTAATAGTTAGTGATTCAGGAAATCCTTCTGTTTTAGAAGCTGAACTTCTTAATCCTTCTATTTATGCAAATTATAGTGGTATTGGAAAAGAATTCGGAAATAAAATAGCTGGGTATTTTAATTCTCAGTTGGAGTTTGTTAAAAAATGAAAGTTTTAACGCCTTGCATGAGCGTAGCGATGAGAAGGCGTCTGTGTTCATTTGATTGTTTTGTTTATTCCTCCTCTGGATTCATGTTTATTAAATTTTCATCCAAAATATTTTCATTCAAGAGTTTCCATTCTTTTGGCCCGTTTGTGGCTCTATATTGACTACTGAAGCTGCTGCTGAAGGTGAATTAAAATTAATTGGGTGTAAATTAATTGCGTTGAGAAATAAATCTATAAACAATAACAAATTAAAAGAATAAATAGGTATTAATAAAATCCTCCAACTGGTAAACTTTGAGAAGCATATTTTTGGAAGAAAGGCTATAAGGGTGAAAGCCCAATTAAAGAGGAACTTAATTTACAAAAACAGCATTTTTCATATCTTCTTCAGAAATGGATCCAGATGCTCTGTGTTGATATCAGTCATGAGAAATCAAGAAAAAATATTAAGGAGATTTTAGGTATTGATATCTGGTCAGGACAGACAGAATCAATAAACTCCTCTGCTTCGAGTTCTGTTGATTCATTTTATCAAAACAGGGAGATAGAGAAGCAGGAAGAGCCTATTCTTGTAGTACAGGTTGATGACAAAGGAATTATAATGCGTGAAAATTGTAAGAAAGTAGTCCATGGCCAGCGACAGAAAAAAGGAGAAAAGAACGGTAAAAAGAAAATGTCAACAGTTACTGCAGTTTATGGAATTGAGCGGAACATAAGAGGCGTAGATGA